>DUFR01000007.1 GCA_013331845.1 Candidatus Aenigmatarchaeota archaeon
AGCTCTATTTTATTTTTACTGGTGATAAACATGAAAACGTGTACTGACTGCAACAAGGGATTCAAGGAGCACAGAGATTACTATAATCGCTGTTTCGGCTGCTGGACACTTGTAGTGAAAGAAAGAAAGGGATATTTCTAATTACAAAATGGACTATGGGGGGAGGTTCAGTTCCCTGGCAAAATAAGTGTTAAATACATTCAACAATATATCATAGATATGGCTGATCCTTATAGAGCGTTTCGTCAATTTGAGCGCATGTTTGGCGGAAGAGACCCGTTTGACCCAAACATACCTAGACCTGAGATAGATTATAGAGGATTAACAGATGGTGTGAAGCTTATGGCAACTATAGTGTACGACCGCAACTCAGGAGAAATAAAAGTTATCAGAGCTAATCCTTCTGAACAACCTCAAGAATGATATGGACTGTGGGGGACTTGAACCCCCAGCCTCTTGCTTGCAAAGCAAGCGATCTTTCCTGAAACCTCCCGCTTTGGTTAAGCTTTCTGGAAAGGTTATCCAGTTGATCTAACAGCCCGTCTTTGACTATAATATATTTTGACTTAAATAACTTGTTCGTCACCAACCCTACACTAACTTCTTCTTGTGTTTTTCCCTGCCGTATTTTGCAAGCATCCTGCGGAAAGCAGGATTTGTCTTTAAGCTGTCATGTGTACCTTCGCCTATTATTCGGCCTCTGGAAAATATGTATATGTAATCAAATCTATCCAGCAGGTGGAGCCTGTGAACAGATGAGATTATGGTTTTTTCACGGAATCTCGAAAATATATTATTGTGTATTTTTATCTCATTAATGTTGTCAACGCTGCTTGTTGGCTCATCCAGCAACAGTATCTCGCTATCCTGTGCAGCGAGAAGCCCACGCGCTAGAGCAAGTCTCTGCTTTTCTCCGCCGCTAAGTGAGACACCTTTTTCCAGCACACTTGTGTCAAGGCCTTTAGGTAGTTTTTCCACCACAGATTTTAGCTGCGCCATTTCTATAACATTTTTCAGATCTTTGTTTTTTACTGGGAGATTCATCGTGATGTTATATCTGAACGACGTATTGAATATTTCAGGCTCCTGTGGAATAAGTGTTACATGATCATGGACGCTTGTAATGCCTCCTTTCAGCAGCTTTCCATTGCAATAAACTTCGCCGCGTTCGATATTGTACAGTCCGCGTATCAGTGCCAGAATCGTGCTTTTTCCAGATCCACTCTCACCTACAAGTGCTATTTTCTGCCCTCTTGAGAAGTGGAAGTTTACATGACCAAGATGCTTTATTTTTCCTTTCTGGTCATAGGTAAACGAGGCATCAACCAATGATATTTTATGCCAGTCTTTTGGCAGCTTTGATACACGTTGTGTTTTTATCTGGTTGTATGCACTGTCGAGAGGATAGGCACCAACGATTCTTGCGTTGGAACGGTTTATAGTTCCATACAGGTCCGCGAACTTGTAGAACGTTTCTCCGATCTGTGTCAGATATCCATAGAGCATGTACAATGTTCCTATCAGGATAGTTCCCGTAGCTGCTAATTCAGCAGATGACCTATAGATAAGCGCTATTACTACCATTACCTGGATCGCTATGCTTGCAGTTGCCCATTTCATCTCGTCAATTACGACACTCCTTCTGTATGTGCTATAGCTTGCCTGCTGCCTTGTATCTATTTCCCTAGAGACTACTTTCTTCAGGCGCAGAGTTATAATGGTCACAACATTGCTCAAGTAGTCGAAGACGGTTGCTGAATATTTGTTGTTATATTTGTTGAGCTCTTGGTATTTCTTGTCAAGATTTTTGTCAATACGTGATATTATGAATATAATTAATGACGAAAACAACAGTGCGAATATGCCTATCTTCCAGTCAATGAATAACATTATTATGACTGATCCGAAAAAACCCACCAGTCCGTAAACGATCTGAAAAGTAAGGTGACAGGAGAAATCCTCAAGCGCGGATGACGCACGGTTGATCTTGTTAATAGTGTCGCCAGAATGGTGATCCTTATGCCATTTCGTCGGCAGTTCAAGGACTTTATCAATCTTGTCATTTACATAATTTTTTCTAACAAAGAACCCTGTCTTTTGTTCCATAACGCGTGCAATTCCATGGAATACCCAGAACACGACCGTCAGCAACAATAACAGCATAATTTTCAAATGCAAGCCGGCGAGTTCCTGTTCTGTTGTGATTGATCGCTGTATATCGTTGAATATTGTTCCTATAACATAAGGTGTTATGAGTGACACAGCACCGGCTATAACGAAGAAGATCATATAAAGCGCGAATAATCGCTTTCTTTGACCAAGGAATTCCCATTCGGTTTTTAGTACATTGATCATCGGTTGGGTTGTTTTCATAAATATAATTAGGAAAAACACGACTTAAATAGAAAAAAGCCAGAAGAATACACAAACACCTATAGTTTCTTGAAGTCTTTTGATACTGATAGGAATATGAAACTAACATCTTCTGCTTTCGAAAATAATGGTCGTATTCCTGGAAAGTACACTTGCGACGGGCAGGAGTTGAGTCCGCCGCTCAAAATAGAGAATTCTCCGGTTCTCGCCAAGTCGTTCGTATTGATAATGGACGACCCTGACATACCGGACTTCGTAAAAGAAAAATTCAGAATACATGTGTGGGATCACTGGGTTCTTTTTAACATTAACCCAACTGTAAAAGAAATAAAAGAGGGACAGAATCCTGGTATAAAGGGCAAAAACACTGCTCACCGACTCGGATATGCAAGCCCATGCCCTCCTGACCGCGAGCACCGCTATTTTTTCAAATTGTATGCTCTAGACACACTACTACAATTAAAGGAAGGCTCAACTAAGATACAAGTAGAAGAAGCCATGCAGGGACATATTATTGCGAAGGCAGAACTCGTTGGAAGATATGAGAGGACAAAATAATTAAACATCTTCTATCAAACCGCCACGCCTTATTAATATCAGGTTCACCAATAATTAAAAGAGATGTAAAAATGGGCAAAGCGGTAATGGTAATTGGAATAATCTTGCTGCTGCTTGGTATTTTCTACGTGGCAGCTCCGCATACGATGCACGTATCAACTGGCCTTGATTTTAATATAGAGCATAGCATGCACCAGATACTTGGTGTAATCCTGCTCGTAGTTGGTATTGTCTTGTTGTGGAAAGGAAGAAAATAGGTAAGATTTTGATTTTTATTTTACTCTTTGATTAAAGTTGCAAAGCCACGCTCGTCATAACCTTTAAATATATTAATTAGCTATTATAGAGTTGTGCAGGGTCACAGTCCTGTGCTGTTTTTAATGAGAGCGCGCGAGAGCGTTGCTTGACGTACACTATTCGCTTAGCTATTCAGAGTCGGCGCGTAACTGGTGAGAAAGTGGCGTGTTGTTGGCAACGTGCGAAGATATACGAATATATCTCTCTTTGCTGATTCTGAGTTTGCTTCGAAAATTAACGTGATCAAATGGCTTTCAAGGTATTAGCATACGACGGCAGAAGAACTGCGATAACCGAGTGTGAAAGAAGGATTGCGAATATTGATGCAGGCCTTTGATATGCAGTTGATGCGGGCGTGCTTATCGGTATGCCTAACAGAAAATACGTTGCAGCTAATGTACCTGCTGGCATGCGAACCCGTGAAAGCGCTATGCGCAAGATAGACAAAAGGAATTATCTTGCGCTGCTTGCAGATTCATTCCGAGCAATGAACCGGGAGCCGCAAAGCGGTGATATGCATCATGTATGTGATTATAAAGGACATGCAAGGAAACGNNTTTCTACTCATGAAGCGGTCATAGGGTCTGAGGTAAAGATAGCTAGCTCCCATGCTATCTGGAGGATGGCTTGGCTCAACAGGCGACGAAAGGAAAGTAGTTCAAGTAAAGAAATCAATAAATATAGGTCGTGGCAAGATATTGTCATGAACAAGAATACCGCCGCAATAATAGCTTTTCTGTTGACTGACGGATCTGTAAGCTTTGGTAAAAAATACAAGAATGCTGAAATAGCACTTGACAGCACGTCAGAAGTTTTGCACAGAGAATTCGCAAGGCTGATGAGGAATGAACTCGGATTAACTGCCCATAGAAGCGGCATTAAATCCAGAGCATATTCTTTTGAGGTGGCGAATAATCTTGTAAAATATACAGGTGGCTACAGAACGAAACAATATACCGATGGAAGTTATCCGCAGACAAAAATACCAGATGAGATAAAAAATGCAGACGAGAATGTATTATTACATTTTCTCAAATATGCATTCACTTGCGATGGTTCTGCTGGACTTTCCATACAAAAATCGAAACATACCAAGAACTGCTGGTTTTTCCAAAAAAGGATACAATTGGCATGCAAACACCCTGCTCTTCTGACAGATTTTCAAGAATTGTTGAATAAAATTGGCATACATTCTAGAATTTCTGTGGAACAGGGAAAACTTCTCATTGACAACAGAAATGGTATAGAGAGTTTTTGTTCAAAAATAGGTTTTATTGACGGAGTTAAGATAAGTGGAAAGGGTAGTTCAGTTTGGAAAGGATTGGAAAAGAATGATATCCTAAGAGTATACGAATTTCTTTATAACGTGAGTGATTCTTTGGGTTCTAAGAGATTTGACGGTGGTTTTTGGATGAAGAATTTTCAAACAAAAGAAGAAATTATTGATTTTATGAAGAATGATCTACTTTCTCGTCAGGGTCCTGGTAAGCTGGGAAAAGGTATGGCGAGACGCATGCAGTCCTTGACCCATACATTGCCGAATGGGAAATCCCATTAACTCGGGATGAGGCGAAGGTCACGTTTCGAGAGCGAACGCGGAAAATTGAAACATCTTATTAACCGCAGGAAATATAGTTGGGAGAACAGAAATGTATTTAGGGTGACCATAACCAATTTTGGATTATGGTCACCAATACACCAAATTTTTCTAGAGCTCTATTCAAGAAAAATCAGCAGAAAGTGTTTTTGAAAATTGCCAAGGAAAAACTCAATATAAAATGGACGGATTTTGAGAAAACCCTTGAGCAAGAAACTGGATACTCTGCTGGAAGTTTAAGAAACTGGAGGGCAGAAACTTGTGGAATGCCGCTTGATGCAATTAATTTTATTGTAGAAAAGAGCGGTGTTCAGATGCCAAAAAACATTGAATTTAGAGAATACAAATGGGGCAGCAAGATAGGCGGCAGAAATGTAGTCAGAAAGTACGGAAAAGAAAGAATGAGGCTTTTAGGGAATAAGGGACGCAAAACCACAGAAAGATTGTATGGTAAGGAAATATGGGCGAGTTTTGCAAGTAACGGAGGTAAGAAAGCCTTTAGCACAAAATCTGGCATATTCTCTCCTAAGAACGCAGAAAAAAGCACATACTGGAGAAGAATGCCGTTTGAAAAGAAAATTGGCATTTTTGACAAGAAATATGATGAAAAAAGAACCGAATGGAGGTTTAAGGGAACAATACTCAATAACCCAAAACGTAATGTCCAAACACGATTTGGCATCAGAGTTAGATCTAAAGAAGAAAAGAGGATTCTAGAAAAACTTTGTGACTGGGGTTTTGGTGTTGTTTATGAACCTACACATATCTTGATTGATGAAAACACTTGGATAGTACCCGATTTTGGATTCAGAGATAATAAAAATATTTTCATAGAACATTTAGGACGAAGTGATGATGCTTATTGGAATTATAAGATTCAGAGATGGCTAAAAGTCCTAGAGAAATCTGATAACAAGTTTATTATTACATGCAATAATTATGAAAAAGCAAAAGAATGTTTTTCTAAATACTTTAATGTATTAGGAATTGTTAAATTTGGTGATTGGAAAAAACTAAATCATATTCTTTCCCAACTATACCTGATAAGAAAGCAACAGCGATGCCGTTAGTAAGGGCGACTGAAACCGGCAGTGAACAAACCGAACGNNGCAGAAAGGTAGATGGCAGGTATCCAGAGTATGACTGGTCAAATTTCCAGTCAGAACACGGCTCTCATCTAGAGCCAATTCTAAACACTCGTTGAGTCCGATAGCGTATTAGTACGGTGACGGAAAGCTGAAAAGCAACCATAAAAGGTGCTTAAAAGAGCCTGAAACCAGGTAGCTATAGTTAGACGGTTAAAGCTCTCGCAAGAGAGACCAACCCGTCGTCCGTTTCGAAAAACGGGGCAGGGAGTTT
>DUFR01000008.1 GCA_013331845.1 Candidatus Aenigmatarchaeota archaeon
GGAAGCGAACTGACAAAACAGAGAAGTCTGATAGAATTTTCACCTTAGGACGCTCGCCACTTTAGTGGCGAGTAGTTCACCCCGAAGATATTTATACGATTATTTCAAATTCTCTTTACCACATAGAGCGCCGCAAGTATCAGGAAAACAACAGCCAGCGCTATTGTTGTCTGCTGCAGCTGGCTGCCCGTAAGCGCAATCCTAAGTACGTCTAAAGAAAGCAGTATTCCAACAATATATCTTAGCCAACTTCCTGCTGCCATAATTATCACTTCACATACTTTGTTGACATGCTTAAAGAAAAGCATCGCCGTGAGGAGCATTGTGAGTACACAATGCTCCTAGCTGACCTATACGTGAAAACACGTATAGGTCTACGGCGACGCTTTTACATATAATTTCAACAAAGTTATTTCATGTGCAGTTCTACCATGTCGCCATCCTTGAGAGGATAGCTGAGGCCTGCCTGTATTATCCTTCCGCCTCTTGTTATGCGTGCAAATCTGAAGTTTGTCACGAAATCTTTATGAATGCGAACAGCGAAGTCCTTTATTGTTGCGCGAGTTGACAAAGCCATTGGTGAAAACTGCTTGATACCTTTGGAGTCTTTCCACACGATCTTTTTTGTGTAGACAACCATCAGGCCAAGCATTGACCATATCTTTTCTTTGAGAATGTTTTTCTCGTCGCTCGCCTTGATTACAATGCGTTTATGTCGTATGTAATTATTTTCCAGAACGCTTTCTATTATTTTTTGTTCCTTGTCGTCATTGGCAACCACTATTATTGCATCAGCGCACCGGGCTATGCTCATGTATTCGGGATCAAAGGTGGATGGTATTTCCACTAACTGAACTTTTATGCCCTTGTAGTCCATCATGCCTATTTCCGGCTTTGTGGTGGTGTAGGGAGTGACAGAGATTTTAGGCTTTGCATCTGTTAGCTTCGAGAGAAGCGTGGATTTGCCGCTGTTTGCCAGGCCTATGATGCACAGCTGGGCATCGCCTTCCTTTTTTACGCCCACGTGCCGCGCGCCCTTCTTTTCTGATTCCTTTTTCAGTTTGGCGAGTCGCGCCGTGAGCTGCGCATGGGCATTCTCGCTGCCATGGTGGCGCGGCAGAAGTCTTATCATCTCTTCAAGGGCAGCTATCTTTTCCTCCTTGCTTTTTGCCGACTTGAACCGCTCTTCGGCCTTGTAATATTCCATGGGCGCGTTAACAGGCATAAATAAGATTTGTGAAGAACCGATTTAAAAGCTTTATATACAGTTGTCACTATATAATGGTGAATATGTTAGTAACACTTTGCGCCTATTGCGAAAAAGAGTATAGAAAAGGAGAAAGACACGATGTAGGCTACCTGTCGGATTATACGCTAGAAAATTTCCTATATGGTTCTATAAAGTGCCAGATCATGGAAAAAATAATAGTGCATCTCACGGCATATGTATAGATCATTTTGCAATAGAAATGAAAAAACTCGATGATGCTGGATTCTAAATTCTCACTTCAATCACAATAAGCTCTTCCCACGAAATTTTCTCGCGCATTATCGAAGTTGCGGACATTTTTTGTTTCTTGAATAGTTCTATGACTTCTTTCTCTCCTGTAAGAGAAGAAATAAGCAATAGAATAGTACCCTCTGGCTTGAGATGGTCTTTTGCCTTACTTATGAATCTTTCTATAACATCTCTTCCTGTAGCACCGCCGGCATAAGTAAGATCGTCCTCATCTTCTTCCACTGGCAGATAAGGCGGGTTAAAAATAATTAAATCAAAACTGCCGGTCACATTTGAAAAAAGGTCAGATTCAAAGGCGTTTAGAGTAATCTTACTCGCCTTGGCATTTTCTTTAGTGACTTTTACAGCCGCTGGATTAATATCAACAGCTGTGACCAGCGCCCCCGCTTTTGCTGCTAGTATCGAAAGAAAACCAGACCCACAGCCGATCTCAAGCACTTTCTTACCCTTTAATTTGAGGTTTTCTACGGCTTTCGCGAGTAGCAGCGAGTCTTCCATCGGATAATAGACGCTTTCCGGTACCTCAAAGACCATTTTTTCATAGTAAAAGCGCATTATCAGCATTTTTTTGTTAACCTTTAAATCTACCGCCGACCATAGAATAGTAAGGTGTTTATTCTTGGATGATTTGATAAAGAAGTATACATTAATCAATGCTCTTGAACACGACGGTGTGGCACAGGCTAAAAGCGTCCTTGGGAAATTGCTATCGGAATTTCCTGACATGCGTTCCCGGGTGCAGCAGCTATCCGGGGACATAGCTCGGGCTGTTGAAGAAATAAACCGGCTGAGCGTGGCGCAGCAGCGCTCCGAACTGGATAAGATGGGCGGCTATACGCCGATAAAACGTATGGAGAGAAAGGGTTTGCCTGATCTTGACCTGGGCAGGGACAAGTTTGTGGTGCGGTTTGCTCCGAACCCTGATGGTGCTATTCACGTCGGAAATTCCCGGCCTGCTCTTCTCTGCGATGAATATGCCAAGAAGTATGGCGGGAAATTCATACTGCGTTTTGATGATACAGACCCAAAGATAAAAATACCTGAAAAGAGGTTTTACAAGTGGATACGTGATGATTTGAAATGGCTCAAGATAAAAGTTCATCAGGAAATTGTCGCCTCCCGGCGCCTGAGCATATATTACAAGATGGCAGAAAAGCTAATACAGATTAACGCAGCCTATGTATGCAACTGCGGCCCGGAATGGAAAAAGCTCAAGAACGCCAGCCGCGCCTGTCCCTGCCGCCGCAATGACTCCAAGACAAATATGCGCAAATGGAAAAAAATACTTTCCCACAGTTATAAAGAAGGTCAGGCAGTCTTGCGCATAAAGACCGATCTGGAGGCAAAAAACCCGGCTGTGCGTGAGTGGCCTGCCTTCCGCATAGTCGACAAGCCCAAGCATCCTCTTGTAAAAAGGCATGTCTGGCCGCTTTATAATTTTGCTTCTGCCATAGACGATCATCTGCTTAACGTCACACATATATTCCGTGGCCAGGAACACAGCACCAATGAGGTCAAGCAGCGCTATCTCTATCAGCATCTCGGCTGGAATTATCCTGTCGTGGTGACGCTGGGTCGCCTGTCCATGAATGACATGGTGCTCAGCAAAAGCCAGATACGGGAAGGTATAGCACGCAAGAAATTCAGCGGCTGGGACGATCCGAAACTCGGTACGTTGCAATCGCTGCGTCGTCGCGGCTTCCAGCCAGAAGCATTGAGACAGATAATAATTGATATAGGTCCCAAGCCATCAGATATTACGATATCCTTCGAAAATTTGTCAGCCTACAACCGGAAGATCATAGACCGGACATCTGACCGTTATTTCTTCATACCAAATCCAAAAAGAATAACCGTAAAGGGCATGAAGCTGAAGAAGGCAAGCGTGCCATTGCATCCTGAAGAGAAACACGGTTTTCGTACCTTTGCCCTGAGCAATACTTTCTTCATCGACGACAAGGACTTTGAAGCCTACAAAGGTCTGGAGGTGCGCCTCAAGGACCTTTGCAATATCAAGTTAGGCAACATCTCCGAATTCACAGGAACTGAATTGAAAGCTGTTCCAAAGATCCAGTGGGTTCCTGCCAAACACCTCTCAGTCAGAGTAATGATGGCAAGAGGCGAAATAAAGGGCTACGCCGAAACAAATCTGGCAAAAGTCAAGCCAGGCTCTGTCGTGCAGTTCGAGCGCTTCGGCTTCGTGCGAGTCGAGAAGACTGGCAAGTCGCATATTATTGCTGTCTTCGGGCACGAGTGAGCCTTTTTTTTGAAAAAGAAAAACCCTCAATGGAAAAAGAAACTATAAAATTTGGCTCGCTGCTGCTTGCACTAGCAATTGCATATAATACGAAAAATCTTTATTAACCATCGTCATTAGATATAATTATGCCATTCGAGTGGTACACTGATTTTGTCAATACAAGCTACCGGCCAAATAAAACAGACCTGAAGTGTTTGTTCTATTTCGAGCCTGCCAAAGGGATTTCGGTCAAAGAAGCAGTCGGACGAATCGCATCCGAGAGCAGCGCGGGCACGTGGACGACGCTAGCGAGGATGCCAAAACGCATCAAGGGAACTATGGCAACTGCTTTTGAGATAGAAAAATCAGGCGGCGGTCATTATGCAAAGGTCGCTTACCCGATTGACCTTTGGGATCCCGGAAATGTGCCGCAGCTGTTGAGCGGGATAGCCGGCAATATCTTCGGAATGAAAGCTCTTGACAACTTGAGGCTTGTTGACGTTTCTCTTCCACAAGCTTACATAAGACATTTTCGCGGCCCGCAATTCGGCATCGACGGCCTGAGAAAGCTGCTCAAAGTGAAGAAGCGACCAATAACCGGAGCGGTGCCCAAGCCGAAAATCGGTTTTTCCGCTCGTGAACACGCGGAGGTCGGATATGAGACATGGATGGGAGGCTTCGAGTTGCTGAAGGATGACGAGAACCTGACAAGTACATCATTCAACAAATTCGAGGAGCGAATAATGCTTTGTGCAAAGATGAGAGACAAAGCTGAAAAAGAGACCGGTGATCGCAAATCCGCGTTGCTTAACATAACCGGACCAACCGATGTGATGATAAAACGCGCAAGGATGCTGCACGATCTTGGATGGGAATATGCCATGATAGATGTCGTTACATGCGGCGCGGCAGGTGTGCAGACACTTCGAGAAATTTGTCAGGATTATCATCTGGCAATACATGCCCATCGCGCCATGCACGCTTCCTTTGACCGTAACCCTAAACACGGTATAAGCATGCTTTTCCTAGCGAAGATGATGCGGCTGATAGGAGTGGATCAGCTGCATATAGGCACCGTGGTTGGCAAGCTCGTGGGAACGAAAGGCGAGGTTATGAACCTTGAAAAGGAGCTGACTGCAAGAGTTCTGAGAGGAGAAAAAACCGGACACGAATTCCCATTATTGAACCAGAAATGGAACCACATAAAGCCTGTGCTTCCGACATCGTCAGGCGGCGTTCACCCCGGCCTGCTCCCCGAGATTTTTGATATTCTTGGATATGATATTCTCCTTCTGGTTTCCGGAGGCATCCACGGCCATCCAAAGGGAACACGCGCCGGTGCAAAAGCAGCCATGCAGGCAATAGAAGCACACATGGTTCACACATCTCTAGAGGAGTATGCAAAGAAGCACATTGAATTAAGACAAGCTTTGGAGAAATGGGGACACAAACACCCACGGTGAATTACCTTTAATTTCTTCTGTTCAAATTCTAATTATGAAAATTATTCTGACAGGCGGCAAGTTCAACAAGATTCACCCGGGTCACGTCTGGCTCCTATGCAGAGCAAAGAAGCTCGGCTATCTTGTAGTCGTGCTAGCTAACGACAAACACAACAAAAAACCCTACGCAGTTAAATCAGGAAAAAGAAAAGCCACGCTAGAAAAACTCGGCATCGCCGACAAGATAGTAATCGGCTCGCCAAAAAGTTTTGTCCTTGTTCTGAAAAAATACAAGCCAAATGTTATTGTACTAGGATATGATCAGAAGCTGCCAGAAGGCACAGAAGACTATGTCAAAGAGCACAAAATAAAAATTATAAAATTCAAAAAATATGGCAGTCATTCCACAAGAAAATTGTGTTCTATGCTTTGATGGAAAGAAGCACTTTCATTATTTCTTCTGCAATTTTTTTGTTCCCGGCTACAAAACCAACAGACCGTTTGTCAGAATTATAATGACTTGGCTCAAGATGCTTTATAGGAATTATCTGACCTTTGTCCATTTCATAGAAAAGCAGAACCCCGCCAGCCTCTTCCACCAGCAACTTTCCAGCAGCCCAGTCCCACGGACTTTGTAACGGTTGAACAAGCGCATCTGCTTTGCCACAGGCTACAAGGCCCAATGCAAGCGCACAGGACCCGTTGGCATTTATTGTCCTTGTCACATCGCCCAGTTTTGTCAATAACTTGTTGTGAACAGGATATTTTGTAAGAAAATTATCAGGACCGAATATTACGTAAGCATCTTTTAGAGAACTGTCAGAAACTTGGCATTTGCTTTTTTTACCATTGTGCAGGAAAGTTCCTTTTCCTTTTGCAGCATTGAACAACATGTCTAGTTTTGGAGCAAAGACAGCGCCTGCGATATGTTGCAATTTTTCTACGCACCCAACAGAAACAGACCATTCATAGTGACCAGCATTGAAACTGCTTGAGCCATCCAACTCGTCTATTATGTAAACCCGCGAGCTTTTCATTTTATTCAGGTCGGTGCTTTTTACAATACGTTTAGCTATGTCACCTTTTACGATTTCTTCTGTTATAAAAAACACTTCTTTGTCTTTAGCCAATTCCTTAAGAATAGCTTTCTGCGATAAGAAATCGGCATCCGTGACTATTGCGTGGCTTCCAACATACTTGTCGGCTTTTGCCTTAATGCCTTTCGGCTTAAAATTTTCAATTGCTTTTCCACCTGCAATGGCAGATTTTATACACGAATTAAGTACATCCATATTAACAACATATAAAACAATGTTCTTAACCTTTCAGCACGTCGTGTATTTTCTTCTCAGAAATAGGTCCCTCGCGAATTATTTTGCCTTCTATTGTGTCAAAAAGTGTTGACGCTTTTCTCTTTGGTATGTTTCCTGCGTCAATTATCATGTCAATCTTTTTGTCAAATAATTTTATGATATCTTTTATTTTGTAGAGGTTTTCGCTGCCGGAAATATTAGCAGAAGTCGAAGTAATAGGTTTTCCAAGCTTTCTTATCAAACTTAGAACAAATTTGTTGTCTGGTATTCGGAATCCCACGTGTCTTTTTTCTTTTTTAGTTTCGACAATCAACGAAAGCGGTCCCGGCATGAATGCTTCAGTGAGTTTTTCCGCCTTTTTTGTTATCACAAGATATTTTTTCGCCATCTTTACATCGGAAAAAGCAATAAGAATGTGTTTTGATTTAGTGCGCTTCTTTATTCGCATTATCTTACCTACCGCTTTGTCATTAGTCGCATCAGCGCCGATGCCGTAGATTGTTTCCGTCGGATAAATTATGATACCGCCTTTGCTAAGAACACTTGCTGCTCTGGTTAGGGCTTTTTTATCGCTTATTTTTATTATTTCCGCCATATTATTTCATCCACTTTATTTCTGCCTGATCTGTCCGCCACAGTGAATTGTAATCGACTTTTTTGATAGGCTTTACGCCTGCACGATGCATTAGCAGCCCAGTCCACGCAATATTTACGCCATTATCTCCACTATACTCAATAGGGCATGTATATGCTTTCGCTTCTCTTTCTTGACACATGATTTCAATCATCTCACGAAAACGTTTGCTAGCAGCGACACCGCCGACCAATAAGACTTCATTTTTGCTCGTATGAGCCAAAGCGCGTTCCGTGACTTCTGTTAGCATGGCATAGCAGGTTTCCTGGAAAGAGAAACACAAATCACGAAGTATTGTAGGACGCATTTCATGCGACGCCTTACTCCATTTTTGTATAGCTGCTGTTGTAATTCCTGTAAAAGAAAGATCCATACCTTTGACTACATAGGGCAGTTCTATGTATTTGCTACCTTCCGCAAGTTTCTCCATAGCGGGTCCGCCGAACGTTTCTGCTTTCTTGTCTTTTCCATAAGTTTCTCTGATGAAAACATCTATGGCATTGCCTATGGGTATATCCTGCGTTTCACCGAAAACACGATAACGACCTGACGCATAGCCTATGACTTGTGTGTTGCCGCCTGATACGTAAACGGCTATGGGATCATTGCAGCCGCACATTAATTTGCCAATTTCTATGTGTGCCACGCCATGATTCACTGCCATGAGCGGCTTGTTTTTTGCTATTTCCTCTGCGAATTGGGCACCCACCTTAAGACACGGTGGCAATCCAGGACCAGCAGAGTAAGCAAATAATTCGACATCCTCTATCTGAATTTTTGCGTCCGCCAATGCCCTATCCAGTATTTTTTCTTTTAATTTTACATGGTGTTCCTTTGCGTCCAGTGGATTTATGCCGCCTTTCTCCGGAACATACATGTCACGCACATTTGCGATGATTTTGTCGCCATTTATTATACCAACAGAAAAAGTGTGTGCTGTTGACTCAATACCAAGGCATATCATGATGGAATAGAGCTCAGTGACTTTATAAGCTTTTTCCACAAAGTTACGCTGATTGAATATGTATCATATAGGAAAAGTAATTGAAGTGTTCTCCAGCGAGGATAAAAACATAGTTACCTTTGACAGCAACGCTCAGGCAATGCTCGACATGTGGGACGAGAATCTCATAACCGTTGGAATAGACTTTCATCTTAGCAAGTCGATAAAAAAAGATGACATTGTTTTGGTGGATTACACGGCAACTCAGACAGGACCGCGCATGGTAATTGTGAAGCTGCTCCGCGGCGAAGTAGGCAAAAGGGCATGGAAGCAGTACAAAGACCACTTTGAAAGAATGCGCACAAAGGGCCCAGCCGCAAAGGCCGTCACCAAGCAGTCCTATGTTGGATAATTTACTTCGGATCTGTTGAAACCATTTTTTCTTGCAGCTTTTACGAGTTCTAAATATTCTAGGTATGGAGGCTCAAGCGGGCATTGTTCACGTACAAATCTAACAGCTTCAACCCAGCTATCAAAAACGTCTTTCTGTACAGGAACTCCCACAGACATTACCGAAGATGATACTGATCCAAAATCACTGTCATACTCATGACAAAAAATTCTCTTATAAGTTTCCCCATCTATTTCGAACAACTGTATTGACTCTCGTCCGTAGCGGTTGCTGTCAAAAACAGTCTGGCCATTTGGCAGTGATAATATTTTGTCTTCTCTTTCCAGTATTGCTGAAGGATATTTGGTTGCATCCACTTGAGGTGCGCCAGCATCCGGATAAATCTCGTAAACTGTAACATTTTGGTAAATTCTATTGTCACATGATTCTGCTACAAACCAGAAATCGTCATTGCTGCCATATCTCATTATTCCAATTATTGGCATTTATTTAACATAATAAAAGAGCTTAAAAGATAAACGTAATACTCACGCTGGCACAAAATCAAGAACACATCTCAAGTCCTTTCCTTCTGCAAGAAATAGCCTCTTTGTATTCTCCATTTTTTTTAGTTGTTTATTTGTGAAAATCTCCATCTTCGTGATGACATTGGGATTAAACAGAATTCCATAGCCAACTCGTTCTATAATAGGCAGGTCCGTAAGTCCGTCACCTACATAGACTATTTCACTTCTTTTTATTTTGTATATTTTCTCCAGTCGTGGCACTATACCCACCTTTTCCGTTTTGATTACATCACCGTATATTTTTCCGGTCATAATGCCGTTTTTCAAGCCAAAGCGCGCTGCATATATGTGGGAAACATATTTCTGTAGGTGATGTTTTTCAAGAAATCTTCTGATAAATGTCTCGTCGTTGGTGCTGACTATGACAATTTTATATCTGTTATTTTTCAGCCTAGCAAGGGTCTCTCTTGCACCTTTTTGCAGGCGCATGTGAAGAAGAAGTTTCATTACATGGTCTATATGAACACCATTCACCTGTTTCATGACCTCGCCCACGAAGGCGTTGAATTTTTTCGGATCGAGATTGCCTTCGATGAATTGTGCACCAAGCTCAAAGGTGCGCAACTTGTGGCCTATGAGAGGCAGCTTGAACACCATTTTATTGTTTACGAGAACATCGTCGAAATCAAAGCAAATAAGTTTTTGCATGATTAACTATATGATGGATGGTATAAATCTCTAAGCTTACTGTATGGTTGAAAGTCCAAGAGTCTTTAATTTGCTTATCGCTTTAGGCAGATCTTTTTCTTTTACAAGTATATGATCCGTAGAATAAGCAGACATCACGAAAATGCTTATGCCCTCGTCTGCAAGCGCACCGCTGATAGCTGCCAGGAATCCGACAAGCCCGAACGGCAAAACCATTTCAAATGTTAGGATTTTCCAGTCTTTTTCTATTTCTATTACATCCTCAATGATTTTAGACTGGTCAATTATAACCGTTGTTTCGTTTTTATCCTGAATGACTGCGAAAGCATCTGCTAGAGGTTTTTTTGATTTAACTACAGCGAAAACTTCCTTCCAAACATAAAACTTGCCGTTTTTGAAGAAATCTATCATGACAAATCACTAAACTTTATTCTCACAATGATTGCAATATCCTTTCTTTTTTCTGGAAGGCTTCAGATATAAAATTTTGCTGATAAAATGATTGTAAAGAAAGCCTTCCAGAGGCACATTGCACTTTTTACACCGTTTCATAAAGAATAATTGAAGTAAGCGGTATAAATGGTTAATTGCGATATGAACCGGTCCATCGTCCGTTACACATTTCAGGCGTGATATTCTGGATTGTGCCGTTGGTATATGACGCTACATACAATCCTTCCTTGACCAATCTCGCTACGATTGCTTCAAATTCTCTTTCTGGAAGATCGCCTAATTCAACAGAACACATCGGGCTGAATCCTACACTTTTTTTAGTCTTTCGCCGTCATTTACGTCAATATTACGATACCTGAATCTGGGCCATTTTACACCTTCAATTAATTCTCTCGCTTCGCCAGAATCTGTTGTAACAAACAAATATGTCATATAAATCATCTAGAAATAATTACTCTTTCTGTATTGTCGACCAGCCGCACTTGCCGCAGTATTTGCGCGTCTTGTATTTTGCCAGAAACGTTCCCTGCCCACATCGGGGGCATGGCTCATTCTTTCTTGTAAGCGTTCCACCCTTTAGTTCGTAGAGCTTCCATATCTTTACTTTTGTGTGCTTCTTCTTTGAATGAGGACGTTCCTTTTGCGACTTCTTCTCCTTCTTCGGCTTCTTCTCCTCTACCACGGGTGCAAGTTCTACTTTTCTCATGTTAATTATTCAACTCCTATTGCGCTGGCTCTTTTGGCTCTTCTTTTTTTGAAAGGTCCTTGACTATTTTCTCGTCCCACAGGAAAGCAAGGCATTTTGAAGTAGGCGAGCCTCTTGATGAGATAATTTCTATTATTTCTGTCTTTTCCACAGGCACGCTTTTTTCCTTTGCTATGTACTGCTGAACAACCGCCATAGCTGGCGTGGATTCCTCTGGGTGAACTATATCTAGCCGAAGTTCCTTTCTCTTAAGGAACTTGTTATAATTCTCGCTTTTCACTTCAATCTTCATAACTATACCTTCAAAACAATAGTCTATTTAAATTATACTTTTATCGCGT
>DUFR01000020.1 GCA_013331845.1 Candidatus Aenigmatarchaeota archaeon
GCAGATAGAGTTTCATCTGAGGGATTCCAACATATCAAAAGTGGATGACGAAAAAGCCATGATATGTATAGACTATAACAATCCACTGATACTGGAGAAAGATCAGCGCGGAGTAAACACTATTATCCGACATGAGCTTTTTCGTTTGATGTTTAAAATGAACCTGCCACGTGCAGTAGAAGACGTAATAATAGGGAGGGAAATGATAAAGCGTGGGCTGGGAGACGACATTTTTTACATGTATTACAACCGTATATTGAAAATGGGTGTGAATAACATGGAAGACTATGTAAAAATTAATTTACCATGGATAATATTTCACGAGCAGGACAAGTATAACTCGGAGTTGCTGAAAAAGGTTGTAGGGAAGATATGTAAAAAAAAGTATCCGGAAACGAAAAAACTCTTTGACATTCTTTGTGGTATTTCTCCAAAAAACGTTCATGAAGCAGCAAGAATATACGAAAGGCTTTCAAGGTAATTTCTATGCAACTAATAAAGTATAAGTGGGATACCAGTGGCGTAGCCGGCGAGCCTTTTCTCTTTGCCCGTGATGAAGACAAGGTAACAAAGATGAAACTCTTTGACGAGAATTTGAACATAAAAATAGGAAAAAGACACTGTACTGGTTTCATAAGAAACGGTCGGCATTTTGAATGTCCAAAGATGCGCATAGTAGAAAGCGAGAAGATGTGTAGGGAGTGTGCATTAAATGATGACTTCTTCCTGTGCATGAAATGTACAGGCGAAGAGTGCATAAACGAATCCCAAAGAAAATCGTGTCAGAAAAATAAGTACTATATTTACCTGGCAGCCTTCAGCACAATGTTAAAAGTTGGTATATCCTATGAACATCGCATAATGGAGCGCCTGATAGAACAGGGTGCTGATATGGGTGCGAAGATATGCATGGTGCAGGACGGCAAGCTTGCCCGATCTATTGAGCAAAAGATACGAAGTGAATTAAACATATGCGACCGTGTAACTGGAACTGAAAAGCATAACATGCTGTTTGGCAATCCTAACGTGGCGGCAATTAACATATTCAACGCTTTTTCCAAGCTAAAATCAAACGGGCTTTCCAAGCACCTGATAAATCCCGAAATATACAACCTACAGAGCATATATCGCCTGTCTGCCGTGAAGTTCATGCCGCAGATATTTACGGCTGAAGAAGGGTCCTGTCTGGAAGGTAATGTGGTGGCTGCAAAAGGAAATATAATGGTCGTTAAAGGCAGCGCCGGACTTTTATCCGTAAATGCCCACAGGCTTGTTGGTTGTGAAATAGAATTAATTAATTAAACTTTTTTGTTAGTCAGAAGGGTATTGAGCATCTGTTTTATAAGAAAATCAATGCCTTCTTTCTTAGGGGAACCATGTCCTGGTAAAAGATATTGTATAGAAAGTGCGGAAAGTCCCTTTAGAGAGTTAACAAGTTGCTCTTGGCTACCGCCATACATATCTGTCCTGCCTATACTAGTTTCAAACAATGTATCGCCTGATATGAGTATCTTTTTTTCTGCATCATAGAGACAGATAGAACCTGGCGTATGCCCTGGTGTTGAAATAACTACAAAGGAAAAATTAGTTGTGTTTATAATAGCATCAGTACGTAGCGTCTTATCGACGGTCATCACCCTCGCTGTCTGGCCAAATAGTTCCGACAATGTACCTACGCCGGTTTCAACAGCTTTCTTATCAGCGATGTGGACTGCTATGGAAAGCTTTAGCCAGTCCTTGAATTTTTTATCGCCACCAATGTGATCATAGTGGCAATGAGTGTTAACAAGTGTCTTTATTTTACTTACGTCGCAAAGCTTCTCGATTTCCTTTTTGATATCGCCGAAATAGAGCCCTGTTCCAGCATCTACAAGCAGTTCGCCGTCTATGAGATAGATGTTACAGTCAGGATCCATGCCACCGAGAATCTCTATGCCTTTGTAAATCTGCATAAGAAAACTAAGACGGGAATTTTTAAATGCTTGAACTACTGGTCAAGAAAATGGTGTAATCCTTCCATAGTGCTTTCAAAATAAGGCTTGCCTGCAACATATCCGTGTTCCCCTTGTGTTCTCACAAGTTCTTTCAATCTGTCATCAGAATTAGCAGGGCACAAAAGATAGCCTTTACCATCAGCAACCAGCTCCATAACAGGACCATCAGAATGGTAGGAATCACCTACAGCTAATACTCTTGAAGGTTTTATTGACCTAATTCTAAACATGCCTTCAACGCCAGATCTTTTGCTGACAGCAGGCATAAGGTCATAAGCATCTCTGCTTGTTAATTCTCTGAGTTGGCCCCCTTCTATGTATTCTAGCACGTCTGCAGGCAATACATGACTGTGAAGAAATCTGCGTACAACTTCTGAGTTCTCCGCTGTTTTAGGATCAACTTCAACTGTGTATATGTGGAGGTTATCATGCAGGTGCCTTGTACCGAATTCAAAGCCCTTGGCTAAATAATCATCATAACAACCAGAAATTGCGATAAATCTTTCGAGGGTTTCCTTTGCATCTCTCAATCCGCTATATGTAACGTCTTCGTCGACAAGATGTTTAACCCTTAATGGATCTCTAGGATCGTACAAAACTGTTCCGTGTTCTGCAACAGGAAGATCATTCATCAGCAAGTCAATCAAAATTCTTGTAATTATTAGAGATCTGCCTGTAACTGCCGAGCGACGGACTTCTTTTCCGCGCATAAATTCCATAAACTGTCTCAGCGTCGGCATTTCATCTGTCAAATCAAGTGGCATTTCCTTTGTAAATCTTGGCCCAACGCTAAGGCATCCATCCAGATCAAATAAAGCGTGNNTGAAGGAAACCGACAAGCTGCTCGTCCCTGCTGAGCTTGCTGAACAGCTCCTCTATCATCACTTTGCGTTTTGGAACCATATTCACAATAGACTGGTCAAATATACAGAGTCCTGCATTAATGAGTTTTGATGGCGCGTTTTTTATGTTAGGCTTCTCAACAAATTTTAGCACCTGGTTGCCGCGCATCTTGACAACACCAAATTGAGTTGTATCGTCCGTGGTTGTAAGGAGAACAGTAGCCAGTTTCTTGTGCCTCTTATGAAACTCGTACATCTCATGAATATTCGGATTCATCAAGGTATCAACATTAAGCAGAACAAAGCCCTTGTTTATGAAATCCTTTGCGAGGCTTATCGGACCTGCTGTGCCCATCGGCCTGTCCTCAGTTATGTAAGTTATGTCAACACCAAACTTCTTGCCATCCCCAAAATACTCCCTTATTTTGTCTCCCATGTAATTTACAGCAAGAAGTATGTTGGTTACGTCATAGTGTTTGAGCATGTTTATCTGATGTTCAAGAACAGGCTTGCCGCGTATTGGTATAAGAGGTTTTGGAAGTTCATAGGTTATTGGCCTTAGGTTAACACCTTCGCCGCCTGCCATTACAAGGGCTGTATCAAGACCATTCTTGCTGAGTGACTTGAAAAGAAGGTTTTCTATGGCATGAGATCGATTACGTACTTCCCGGCCATCAACCATGCTATCTATCCGTCTGAGTATGTCCTTCTTTATTGTTATCGTAACCCTTTCTACCATTTTAATCACGTTTCATTTATTGTACCATAAAATTAGTATGAAGAAGTATGAAGATTAAAGTATTTAAGCGATTTGTATAATATATTTGTACCATATTTTTGGTGTCAAAATGATAATAAAATCAAAAGCTCCGGTGCGAATTTCTTTTGGAACTTGTGGCGACAGCGATTACTACATAGATTTTCTTGGATGGGGCAACGGCATAAATGCCACCATAGACCTTTACTCTTACTGCGAAATACATAAGATACCTGATAACAAGATAGTGCTCAGATCACTGGAAACTGGACAAGTTCTTGAATATGGATCCCATGAGAACATAGATTTCGCTAGCCGAGAGTTAAATTTGATGAAAGCCGTTGCAAAGCACTACGGGCAGTTGTATGGAAACAATGGTATAGAAATAATAACTCATACCGATGCTCCGCTGGAAAGCGGNNTTGTGGGTATAGAAGGCGGCTACCAGGACCAGTGGGCTGCTGCTTTTGGTGGTATAAATTATATGCACTTCTCCAAGGACGGTGTAAAGATTGACCCTGTCAGCCTAACCGGCAATGAAATGGAGTTTCTGGAAAATAACATGCTTTTATTCTACATACCGAGAGAAACAAAAGGCAGCGCATTGCATGAAGAACAAAGGAAAAAAGCCCGTGAAAGCATAGCCATGCTTCATATGAAGCGTGAGAATGTACTGAAATTAAAGGACCTTCTGGAAAAGAGAAAATTCAAGGAAATAGGCAGCGTATTACATTTTGACTGGAAAATAAAGAAACAAACTGCCCCAGACATATCTAACCAAAGGATAGATAATATGTACAATGCTGCAATGGAAGCCGGCGCTCTTGGCGGCCGTTTCATCGGTGCTGGTGCAGGTGGTTCTGCCATATTTTTCTGCCCTGGAAAAGCAGAAGACGTTACAACAGCGTTAGAACGACTTGGTGCGAAACATATAAGATACAGATTTGAAAGACGTCATGAAAACAAAGACTACAGAACCCATGTAAAGGAAAGGTTGAATGAGCACCAAGTTACGGTAAACTCTGTTATTGCTGACGAAAACCTTATGAAAAATATACACATTGCGACCAACAAGATAGTGGAGTGTTACAAAAACGACGGCAAGCTTGTTGTATTTGGCAATGGCGGCTCTGCTGCCGACGCCCAGCATATAGTCGGCGAGCTTGTCAATATGTTCAAGATACCCAACAGACCGATGCTAAATGCACTGGCACTAACGGTAAATACAACAGTTCTTACAGCTATATCAAATGACAGCTCATTCGATGACGTATTTGCCAGGCAGATAGAATCCCTGGTAGACTCACGTGATGTTGTGCTTGGCATAAGCACAAGCGGGAAGGCTATTAACGTGCTTAACGCTTTCAAAAAAGCGAAGGAAAAGAGTGCAACTATTGTATACTTTACAGGAAAAGACGGCGGCATGATAAGTCAGTTGTGTGAAAAAAATGGAATAATCGACATACCAATAAAGGTGCCTCATACAAAAACTGACCGGATACAGGAAATGCATATACTTATCGGGCATATAATATGCGAGCTCGTGGAGAACGAGCTTTTCGGTGATTGAATGAAAGCTGTTTTTCTTGATAGAGATGGTGTATTAACAAGAAAATCAGATTACTTTAGCAGTTTCAATCAGCTAAATTTAGAAGATAATATTTCTGAAGCCATAAAAATTCTTAACAAAAATTTTCTGGTTATTGTTATAACAAACCAGCCGGTTGTA
This sequence comes from Candidatus Aenigmatarchaeota archaeon, assembly GCA_013331845.1. GTDB lineage: Archaea > Aenigmatarchaeota > Aenigmatarchaeia > GW2011-AR5 > GW2011-AR5 > GW2011-AR5 > GW2011-AR5 sp10154u. The sequence continues at coordinate 5,323 of DUFR01000020.1, forward strand.
GCTCGTGGACTTTGCACAGAAAAAGATATAGAAAATATTCACAATAGGATAAATGACTTCATATCGAAGAAAGGTGCGCATATAGATGCCTTCTATTTCTGTCCCCACCATCCGGAAATGCATGAAGATGTACCAGAACATGCAAAAAAATATAGGATCTCATGCAATTGTAGAAAACCGGGAACTGAACTTTTAGAGAAGGCCAAAAAAGATTTCAAAATAGATTTGGAAAATAGTTTCTTTGTTGGAGATAGTACTGTAGATATTCAAACAGCTAAAAATATTGGCTGTACATCTTTGCTCGTAAGAACTGGTTATGGTGGCGAAGATAAAAAATTCCCAGCGGAACCAGATTATACATGTGACAATATTTTGGAAGCTGCCAAACTCATAGATCAAATAAATGATTTATCCGCTGTTATTCTAGTCGGTGGCCGTGGCGAAAGGATGAGACCACTTACAGATAATTTGCCAAAACCGATGCTGCCAATAAGGGGGAAGCCAATACTTGAACATCAGATAAATCTTTTGAGAAAATATGGAATAAGTAACATAGCTTTGTGTGGCCATTATCTCTTTCAGAAAATAATTGATTATTTCGGAGATGGTGGCGGGTTTGGAGTAAAAATCATCTACCTAGACGAGCCAGAACCTTTAGGAACAGGTGGCGCCTTGAAAAACGCCGAACATGCGATAAAATCAAAAAACTTTATACTAATGAACGGCGACATAGCAACAAATGTACGTCTTTCAAAGGTCATACAATTTCACATAGAGAAACATGCTTTGGCAACGCTAGTCCTTCGGGTAAGCGACCATCCGCGTGATAGTGATGTAATAGAAATAGATGAGAACTGCATGGTGTCGAATTTTGTAGGTAAGGGCCAGGAAGAAACAAGAACTGCAAATACAGGCATATTTGTTATAAACAAAGATTTTCTAGAATTCATACCAAAAGGTGTAAGCAACTTGGAAAAAGATGTAATTTCCAAGATGATAGGCCAACCAATATTTGGTTTTATAAGTGACGACTACTTTAAAGATATAGGAACAATAGAAAGGTTCAACAAAGCTCAGGAGGAATCACCATTATGAATAAACAAAATGAGGTTGCAAAGCAACCTCTGTCAATCCTAGTAACTGGCGGCGCAGGTTTTATAGGAAGCAACCTAGTGGAAAAACTAGCGGCAGACGGTCACTCTGTGATCGTGTTAGATGACTTCTCATTGGGTAAAATGGAAAACCTGGCATCTGTAAAAAATAAAGTAGAAGTCGTAAAAGGTGACCTACGCGACTTAGAAACTGTAAAAAAGGTAACAAAAGGAGTTGACATAGTATTCAATGAAGCTGCCGCCTCGTCATCTCCCATGTTTCTCAATGATCTGAGAAATGCAGTCTCTGTAAATGTGGATGGTTTCATAAATGTGCTTAATGCATGCAGAATAAATGATGTGAAGAAACTGATCTACGCATCCACATCATCCATATACGGCAACAGCAAGCCACCATTGAGGGAAGACCTGCCTGTTGTGCCTGTAAATCTTTACGCGTCTACCAAGCTGCTTAACGAGCATCTGGCAATTTTATTTGGCAAGGAATACGGTCTTGAAACCATAGGCTTCAGATACATGAGCATCTATGGACCTCACGAAGAGCCAAAAGGTATTTACGCTAACCTGGCCACCCAATTTCTGTGGGCAATGCAACGTGACGAAAATCCGGTAGTATACGGCGACGGCACACAAACGAGAGAATTTACATATGTAATGGATGTTGTAGCGGCCAACATACTTGCCATGAACCTGAAGAAGAACATCAGTGGCGAAATACTGAACATAGGCACAGGAACATGTACGTCACTAAACGACCTTATAGCAACGATAAACAAAATACTCGGAAAATCAATAAAACCTAAGTATGTGGAAAATACCGTCAAGGGCTACATAGACACTCAGTTGTCGGATATAACAAAAATAAAAAATATTCTAGGCTATGCTCCAAAGTACACGCTTGAAAATGGGCTAAGAGAAATAGTTTCTAAGAAATAAGTATGAAAATGGATTAGAACCAATCACTATTATGCTTACCCAAATCTGATTAGATACATGCTTCATGTTCTTTAATATATTTTATAATTAAATCTGTCAAGGGCTTAAGGTTCCCCTCGTCTGCTTTGCTAAGCGCATCATAGTAGCTTTCCCTATCCTTGTACTTAATGTCAATGAGAGGAAAGCCGTTTTTTCTAAGTATAAAATTCAAAATGAGTCTTCCAACTCTGCCATTGCCATCTCTGAAAGGGTGTATCGATTCAAATCCATGATGCATTAATGCGGCGACAACTATGGGGTGGTACTTTTTCTTGTTTCTTCGGTACCAAATCATCAGTTGCTTGAATTCCTGTTCAACTTTTTCAGACGGTGGAGGCTTTACAGAAGCACCCCTTATGTAGACAGAAACATCACGAAAGGCACCTGCATACTTCCACAGTATATTATGCATCAAAACTTTGTGTATCCTAAGAACGAGACGTGTAGTTATGTCTCCTTTATAATGGAGCATAAGGTCAAAAGCATCCTTATGGTTCTGCGCTTCGCTGATTTCTTTAAGGCTTTTACCTTTTGGAACAGTCTTCTCAAAAAGAATCATGGATGTGTCCTGTAAAGACAAAGTAGAGCCTTCTATGGCGTTAGTATCGTAAGTAAATTGTGTTACAAAGTTCTCGTAATGGTTCTGGTACTGTAGCTTATCTATTTTTCCTAGATTTTTCTTGTATTCCTTTTTGATGGCCTCAAGTTCCTTAATCTGCGGCTCAGGTATAAGAACTAGGAGAGGGTCGAACTGATTCTTGCTACGTGCCGTCTTTTCGTTAAATTCCACAATTCTTTCCCTTATTTTACTACTAATTTCTTTTTTTGATAAATCGTGGCCCAAATATATTCTGACCTTTTTCCACTTATCACTCTGGCGTATAGTTTCCGTAATATAATAATATTTCTTGCCATTTTTGACCTGAATTTCTAAATGCATATTATATTCTTATGACCACGTGTATTTAAGTCTATGTATTAGATGTGGACATAAATACACATGTCGTATGTTGGGGGGGGGGTTCTGAATTGATAATAAATTTTCCCAAGAAGTGTAATCACACGTGGAACAAGCTAGTAACCAGAAAGTATTATGGATACGCAACATACTTCGTGTGACTTTTATCACAGATTTTCTAGAGAGCCATTTCCATTAAGTTTTATAACGCCTTACTCTGACAAAGCTTTAAATACTATAATTGTTATTTATAACAATTATAGCATAAATAATAAGGAGTGATTTATATGGCAACATTGTCAGTTTCCGTGTCAGATAGTATGAAAGAGAAGATGGAGCGCATGGAAGAAATAAACTGGTCTGCTGTGGCCAGAAAAGCATTTGAAGAGAAGTTAGAGCAAGTGGAATTTATGCGCAACATTGGTAATAAGAGCAAGCTGTCTAAGAAAGATGTGGAGGAAATAAGTAATAAAATAAACAGGAGTGTGTCTAAAAGATTCAAGGAGATGTAGCAATGCAAGTCGTAGTTGATGCAAACCCCGTTATCTCTATTCTTATCAAGCCGAACAGGGTAACAATAGAACTTCTGTTTCTTGAAGAGCTTGAAATTTTTGCGCCGGAGCTTTTATTTGATGAAATTGAACAGAACAAAGATATCGTAATCAAAAAATCTGGCATGACCGATGAAGAATTTAATAAATTTCTTTCTATACTCAAGAAAAGAATTAATGTTGTACCCGAAGGGGAGTTTTTGAAATTCAGGGGCAAATCTGGAGAAATATGTCCAGATGAAAAGGACATTGCATATTTTGCACTGGCTCTGCATCTGAAATGCCCTGTATGGAGCAACGAAAAGAAATTAAAAAATCAAAACCATGTAAATGTATATGCCACGCATGAACTAATCGAGATGTTTGAGATAAAATAATACGTGAAGGGTTCCTTTAAATTGTGAGTCTGTTTTATGTAATGTTTTTCGTCTTAATCTTTGACAACAGCATCAAGTATTCCTACAATTCTTTTTGTAAATTCTTTTATATCATATTTTTGAGCAGATTTTTGTATAGTTTTCGGATTCCACTTTGTTTTCTCCAGCTTATCCAAAGCCCTTGCTATATCACTCTCATTCCTGAAAAAAACACCATTGCTACTGTTAACGGTCTCAAGAAAACCACCTTCCTTCATTGCAACTATTGGCTTTCCGGAGGCGTGGCTCTCTATAGCTATCAATCCTAAATCCTCGTTAACATTAGCCGCTACGGTAGCCTTGCAAGTAGAATAAAGATCAAAGAGTTTTTTGTCACTAACACTGCCAAGGAACTCTATATTCCTGCAACCTTCCGCAAGTTTCTTGAGCTTACCTTCTTCTGGACCGCTTCCAGCTATAATTAATTTTCTATCGGGCGTTTTTTTGAAAGCCCTTATTATCATGTCAATACGTTTTAACGGATCAAGTCTAGCTGCCGAAAGATAAAAATCACCGCTTCTGACATACCTATATTTTTTGGTCTCTATGCCAGTATAGACTACAGACGCCTTGTTGTAAAGGTTCTTGCCATAATATTTCAGGACACGCTTTCTTACGTTATCCGAATTGGCAGCAATCCAGTCAAACTGGCTCATATACATTTTATCCTTGGGTGTCCAGTAACT
>DUFR01000028.1:0-14033 GCA_013331845.1 Candidatus Aenigmatarchaeota archaeon
TCCCGGCGGACGCATATTTTATTTTTCTTCAGCAGCGATTGTGTCGCTGGCTATATTGAACAGACGCTGCTTCTTGCCGGGTCTTGCTAGAACGCCTATTATCATATCCAGCGGCAGCAAGAACGCCTTTCCAAAGGCGCTTATAGCTGCATCCGCTACCGTGAGCTTCTTGCCGTTTATTTTTACGAGCTTTATGTTCATCGCCTTTTTGCCTATGCTGACGCGGCCGTCGCTCTCCAGCAGCGTCCAGTAAACAAGTGCTATAATACCTAGTCTGCTCATTCTAAGAAAATCCGGGCCAGACAAGTCAAGAAACAGCACTGTTGTGACTAACCAGATTATTATCGAGTCAATCAGCCACGCCCAGAACCTCGGCCACCATGAATTTAGTGTTTTCATGAGTATCAATTTCCTCTCAAAATAATATTTTTCTTTTGACTAACATAATTCTGATCCTATCAGTTCATTTAGTTTCTTATAACATCTGTTTACTTCTTTATTCTGTTCTTTGGACATTAAATCAATTCTATATTTAGAAACTCCTAAAACTATGAAAGCGCCGGCAACAAAATAGAGTCTAAATGAAGGGTCTGAAATTGACATGAGTGAGAATAAAATAGCTAATACTCCAATCATATAAGTTAATGAACTAGCTTTGGTTGCTCGTCTATCATCAACAGCATTTTGAAAATCCATTTGTGCTATTTGTATCCCAAGCTTCTTTTTGTCATTCATTTCTTTCGCCTTATGGCTTGTTGAGATTTTACGGGTTATACAAGTCAATTATACCTTCGTAAAGAGATGATGTATCGTAATTCGTATTAGATTTCGTAACAACATATCCATCTTTATCATTGTGAATCCAGACATATGAAATTGAACCATCGAAAGAGTTTATAAATCGTCTTATATCATCACCTTTATACAAAAATTTATCCTGTAAATTTCCAAAATTGAAATAATTAGCTTTATTAATAACAAAGTCAGCACTTCCTGTTGTCTGCGAATCTACAACAAAAACACTAACAGCACCTATTGTTTGGCTTTCATTATTTTTCTCTTCCCATAAAAATCGTCTAAATGTCCAATTATAATTCTTATTCTCATCTAAAACTGTTATGCTCGGATATGCACCATTTATCTTNNTAGCAATGTTCTCGTAGAGGTTGTATATTATCATTACCGTAAGCAGTATTCCGGTTCCTGTTCCGAGCGCGCCTGTAAAGTCTGCTATTGAAGCGAGCATTCCTATGAACAGTCCGCTGATTATCGTGATCGTAGGTATGTACCTGTTCAATACTTCTTCGACAATGCGTGGGTCGCGCCTGAAGCCAGGTATCTGCATTCCCATGCTCTCTATCTGCTCCGCCACAGAGCGCGAATCCATGCCGCTGGTGGAAACCCAGAATATAGAGAACACCATCGAGCCGAGCACAAGTATCAGCATATACGCGATTATGCGGGCAGTTTCCTCACCATTCGGCAGTCCAACAGAAAAACCTGAAACGATGAAAGCGAGCACGAGCCCCGCAGCTATTGAACTGATGAGAACCTTGTGGGCGTGCTGGTACTTGAAGTAGAAAGCAAGGAACGCCGCTATGAATACTGTAAGCATGAGCGTCAGGAAGAATATTTGGACAGGGAGTGTCACTGGCGGGTTGAAAAAGAGAGCGATTCCGCTGGTCGCCTGTCCGTTCTGGTCAAAGCAGCCAAAGAGCCCGCAGCGCAGTCCTGCATCTGTAATGGTTTTTGCTGAAAGGTTTCCAAGCAGCTGCAAGTTAGCAAGAAGTGCGGCAATAAGTATAACAGGAATATTGCTTGTATAGATAAGGTTGAGCGGCCATCTTCTGGAGAATCCTCTTATCGAGCCAAATGCCAAAGGTATCTCAACTTTTATTGCCTGAACATAGACAACGACTAAGAAAACTATTATTGTTGCAACAAGCGGCAGCAGCGCGACAAACGCCTGGAATATCTCTCCAAGACCCATGAGTGCTACAAACTGCGGCAAAATGCCAGCAGGAATTGTCTCGCCCGGTGGTGTTAGAGGATTAAAAGTTCGTACGAAAATTACTTTTGTGACGCCAGCAGCAATGAACAATGAGACACCAGAGCCTATGCCCCATTTTGAAACGACTTCATCCATCAAAAGTACGAGAAAGCCACCAAACGCCAGTTGTAATATAAGGAACATGAATATCCCACCATCATTCGACACTGGCGTTATGGCACCGAAGGACACGTAAGCAAATGCCTCGAAAATACAGAAGAATATTACAGTAAGTTTCTGCATGCCCTGGAACTTTCTCTTGCCCTCGGCTGTTTTAAGATCCCATGGAAGTATCTTTGCGCCGACAAGAAGCTGCAGGATAATTGAAGCCGTGACAATAGGTCCTATACCCAATGTAAGCAGCGAGCCGATAGACGAGCCAAGAATAAGTTCAAAGAACTGAAAACGCTCTGTGGAAACAGGCGAAACGCCAAAAGCTATTATCTGGCTCAATACAAGGAAAAGCAGAAGAATCAAACCAGTCCACTTGAGACGTGACTTAAAGTTAAGATGAGTCTTCGGTTCTGCAATGCCCGGCAGTTTCGAAGTTATTGCATCTAAGATACCCATATTCATGACCATTTTTACCAAAGGCAACACGATTGCCTCTACTTACCTTCAATCTTTCCGCCGGCCTTTTCTATCTTTTCCTTGGCCTTCTTTGAGCATGTGCCGACTTTCACCGTAATCGCGCGGCTTATCTTTCCAGTGCCCAGCAGCTTGCTATAGCCAAGCTTGCCCAGGTCAAAGCTATTGCCATCCATTTTCTCGATGTCATTAATATTAATTGTGCTGTCTTTCTTTTTCTTTGAGTAGAAACCCTTGTAGCCAAAGCGCCCTGGATCCTTTGACGTAACAAAGGAGAACTTGTGCTTATGGCTTCCGCCCAGACCGCGCCCGCCCTGCGAGCCTCCGCCGCGGTGCTTTTTCTTCATTCCCCAGCCATGGCTCGTTCGTCCGCGCCATTTTCTCGTCTTTTGTTTGAATCTTACTGTCATATTAACCACAATTTCTTGATACTCTCTGCCGTACTTGCAAAGATATTCGAGGAGCTCCAAATACACTTTGCGGAACTTCAACCTTTTCCAGTCTTATACTCTGGCCAAATCTTGCCTGAAGCCTAGTAGCGGTTTTATCGTCCATATCCATATTATAGCCAACCCTTGATACTACGCCTAATCTTCTGGCAGAATTATAAAATGTGTCAGGACTTACAGCTAGATACGTTTTTAGATAAGCAGCAACTGCATCATCTGATATCAGGCTGTCCCTGCCAGCAATAATTGTATCGCCCGCATAAAGATCCACACGATCTATCTGCCTTCTTACAGTCACATCTCTTCCATCCTTGCTAGGCCAAACAATTCTATAGGTATTCATCTAAATCATCTTCTTCCTAAATATTATTTTTTCTGCCCTCTTTTTTAATATTTTCTTTCCTCNNTTTCCTCGAGTTGACCGCAAGCCATCTTCAATTTCTTTTCCAAGGTTTTCTTCCTAAGAAAAGCTTAAAGGAGCTTAAATCATCTTTTTGATCAGGTCGTTTATTTTGTCTCCGCAGTATCCGATATCGCCGCGGGGATATTTTAATTTTTTGGATTTGAGTCCGCCCTTTGGCGGCTTCAGTCCCATGGGTTTTTCAAGAATCTTTTCTATTTCCTCTGATGCCTCGCCCCAGGCTGCAAAATTATCTATCTTTCTTATCATACCGATATTCTGAGATGTTTTTTCTATGAGTCGTGCAGAGTATATTTTCTTCAAACGGAGCATCTTAAACGTGTCAATAACATCGCGACGCGTTCCTGCTTCGCCGCGCATCCTTATAATAGCTATCATTCGGCTTCCTCCTCAATTTCCTCGTAATTCTTCTCTGCAACCTTTGCCGGAGTTCTGGAATCAAGTCTCAACCGGTTCATGCGTTTGAAAGCATCAAAAACAGCCATGGCATAATTTGAACGTGACCTGGACTCACCATAGCGCTTTGTCCACAGGTCCTTTATGCCTGCAAGTCGCATCATCTTCTTTGCCTCATTGTTAACACAAAGCCCCACGCCCTTTGGTGCAGGAAACAGCTGGACGCGCACTGAGCCTGATTTGCCCTCAATCTGAACAGGAATAGTGTGTCCTGAGCCGCAGACACATTCCCAGGAACCGCAGCCACGCTTAACAGGAATTATGTTCAGCTTTGCATTCTCCGTGGCTTTCGCTATCGCCACGCGGTTCTCGACCGCGACAGACTTTCCAATGCCAAAGTAGCCGTCACCATTACCTATGACCACCATAGCTGAGGTGCGGTAACGTCTGCCTGAGCGGTGCATGCGGGTCGTCCTTCTTGTAGGAGTTCTTTTTATGCCGCCGCCCTTTCCTGGCGAGCCGCCTATGAAAATTATATCGCTCTGCAAATTTGGTATGAGCCTGTCAACTATCTCAGCTTCTTTTATTTTCTTTCCATGCGTAAATATTTCGTCAAGGGTTATGGCGCCCTGAGCAACCATTTTTCCCAGTTCAGTTCTTGGTTTCCATTCCATATCGATCCCTTTCTCTTGGAGAAAGCAAAGCTTTCTCAAGACTCAAGAAACCTACGGTTTCTTCAAGTTGAAAGAAAGGTCTAGATTTCATCCCAAAGAACTGGGAATCTTGTAGACCTTGTCTTCAAATATTATTTTTCTTTTTTCACTCCATTTTTATTATTTTTTGACCGCAAGCCACTTTTTCTAAAAGGGGCTTACTTTGCTTTTGGCGCCAAATTCTGCGCCTATCTTGCTTTTTACTTCCTCAAAATGCTTTGGCAGATTTTCAGGTTGCATGCCTGACTTAATATAAGCTGAAAATTGCTTCTTGTATTTCTCGCTGTCTTTTAGCTTCTGTGCATAATCAGCGATGTGCTTGCCGCTTATCCGGTCTATCTTTGGAACTGCTTCCTTGCCTATGGGCACTGAAAGTCCGGCGTCCCTGGCACCAACAGCTGCTGCGTACAAGCTAGATCCACTCACAGACATCTGGAGACCTATGTCAACATTAGCTTCCCTTACATTCTTCTTAAGTGCCATCAGTCCTGCCAAGTAACCTGTGAGATACGCTGAGGAAAGATTTCCGCCATGCCCCTTCCACCCGTATTTTCTCAGTGCCTTTGAAAAAATATCAACCTCTGTCTTATCGCCGGCTGCCCCCAAAACTATTAATTGAATGTGAAAGTTATTTGTGCCCTTCCTGATAACCAGTCGTGGTTTGTCTGACTTGAGCAGTGCAAGTCTCTGCACATAGTCTGTTTTTTGTCTTCTGCGTCTGTCAAATGTCATTTTTATCACTTCTTAATCAGATTGTTTCTCTCCAAGTAATTCATTACGTGGCTTCTACTACGAAAATAACCACTCTTTGCTTTCATGTAAACATCACGATAGGTTTTGTTGTCTATGCTTTTCGTCTCCTTCAAATCCTTTATGAGTTTGCGCACAGCGCGTATGGTTTTCATCCACGTATGTCTTTTGTTAAAGCGGGTTCCTATCTTACCCTTGGTTGATCCGCGGTTGCGTCTGCGCCCCTTTTTCTTCTGGGCTGCGATTTTTTTCTTGCGGAAGGTACTCAGACCCTTCTTTGGCTTTGCCGCGATTACGCCGTCTCGTATGAGCCGCCTTACGTCTTCGGAAGTTATAGCTTCTTCTATGTCTGCAAGCCTCGTGGGATCCATCCACACGCGGCTTTTTCCGCACTTCATTATCTTCGCAGCCATCTCGAGTTGTGATTTGATTTTTCTCACCTTTTATTTTCTTTCTTTTCCGTTGACGGTTCTCTTTCTTTAGAAAGAAAAGAGTCAATTCCAGTACTTGTTTTCGTAGTCTTTCAGTTCCTCATAGTTTGAAATATAAAAGTCATTGAACGATATCCTGCATTTTGTGCAGTGAAATACGTCCTTTGTCATGGTTTTACCAAAGTCACCGCATACCGGACATTTTCCATTTCCAAAGTTTATGAACATAATTATTGTGTCTCCTTTTTGGGTGTGAAATTGTAAGTATAAATGAATGCTTTAGTTTCTGGGGTTACTTCGCGTTCTGGATAATGACGTTTGAAAGCTGAAATCAATTCATCAATTTTATCATAAGTAGCGCCATGATCTGAATCTTTCAGGTTTATTTTGTTTATAGCTGTATGCTCCACACCTTTTATTTTACCATGGCCAAAAACTTCTCCGGATCGTGAATTTTCAAATACTACCCCATCATCAACCTTAAGTTCATGATCACGTAAACGATACGTTTTTGTTTTACCTTTCATCACTTGAGGCACTACACTTTCATGAAATCCCAATTTCTTTTCACGTTTACTTCCATCTTTTACATCGTCCTTTGCTTCTGTTTTATCATCATGCTTGTGCTCTGTACTGTGATCATATTTGTGTTCCGTCTTAGTCTCATGCTCCACCTTGGCATCTTCTTTCTTCACTTCATCTTTTTTCTTTTTTACAGATTCTTTTTTCTTTTTTAAAGCCGCCTCGAATCTTTTTGCAGTCTTGGCCTTTTTCGCGTTGACAATCGTAAGTCCTAGTTCCTTTGCCTTTGCTGCAAGTACAATTGTCTTTTTGTAGCCAACACCCGAAGCAATCAAAACGCCAGCCTTGCAGTCTTTCTCAAAATCCTTCACGTTTCTTATGAGAACAGGCTGCTGCTTGTAAGGCGAGCCATAACCAATATCAACTTTCATGCCGCTGCCGCCTTTCTTTATTCGCAGCTTGCTCTGTAGTCCTCTCGGTCGTCTCCATCTCTTTCCAAGGCCTGGGTATCTGAAATACTCTTGTGATTTGAATCTCTTTGACATGATTATTAACTCCTTGCTTCCATGAAACGATAGTCATTGATCAACTGCATTGTTGCTGGAGGCATACCTCTGTCCTGTTCAAGTCTTCTTATTGCATCATGTCTGCCAGTAGCAGGTCCCTCGCAATTATCTATAACGACTAGGTTGGGTTTAAAATCCTCATAAAATCTGAGAGCATCTTCGTAGCTTCCAAGATGCAATCCACGCGTTGCAACATCCCAGCCAGAATAATGACTAAATCCGCGTAAGAATCGTTCAAAATCCGGTTTACCGCTTATCGTCATCACTTTCATTATTATCACCTAAACTTTTTCTCCTGTCTTCAGCTGTCTGTCTGTAAGGAATATGCCGTCCTGAAAAATTCTGCGATCGCGGCCTGTAAGCTTGCAGGCTCGCTCTATGTTGGCAGCCGTCTGCCCAACATCCTCAACACTAGCGCCTGTCAGAATTATATGTTCCTTGTCAACCTTGACCTCTGTCTTGCCGACAATCCCCGCAGTCCGCGAACCTTTCTCACCGAAAAAGTTCTTTATCTGTATCTCATCATCACTGACAGAAACTGTAAGTGGAAAGTGTGTGTACATTATTTTCATTGTGTACTTGAAACCTGCCGTCACTCCAAGGATCATATTCTTTATGTGAGCTGCAATAGTACCAACATTAGCACCGACTTTCCTGCTGTCTCCGGAATCTGATACGTGAATCATGGAGTCTTTTTTTTCTATTTTAATCAAACCATTTAATCTCGGATCTGCAAAATCCCTGGATAGCTCGCCGTTTCCCTTGACCGTGACCTGCAGTCCTTTCACTTCGATCTGCACATTATCAGGTATAGGAACGGTTTTTTCCATAATCATCACCTAATAAACATATCCGAGCAGTCTGCCACCTATGCCAAGCTCTACAGCTTCGCGCTGGTTCATAACTCCCTTTGAAGTGGATATTATGAGCATTCCAAAACTTTTGGCAGGCAGGTATCGTGTTTCCCACTTTTCAAATTCGTCTTTTGCTATGGAAAAGCGCGGCCTGACTGCACGCGTCTTATTTATTTTTCCGACCAGTTCAATGGTGAACTTTCCTGATTTTCTGTCATCCACGAATTCAAAGCTGCCTATGTAGCCGGCCCGCTGAATGACCATCAACACGTCCTTTACCAGTTTTGATGCTGGAACGCTAACAGTCTTCCTGCCTATGTTCTCTGCATTGTTTATGACGTACAGTACATCCGAAAGTAAATCGTGTCTCATAATTATCAACTATATTTATTGAACCCAATCTGCTGGGCCACCTCTCTGAAGCAGCGACGGCAGTAGAAAAGTCTGTATTTTCTGATGACGCCCTTCGAAGAGCCGCATCGGTAGCACTTTCTTCCGCCTTTCCCGAATTTTCTTTTTACTGCCTTTGTTCGCATGATTCCACCTTCTCCAGTATTATTTTCTTTCTAAAGCTTCCTCTTTCACTATTTTTATGATCTCTGATCTCTTCTATTTTTTCCCAGTCAAAGCCTCTGACATCCGCAAGGCAATGAAGAACCTCGGCTATGTCTGCAAGTTCCTCTGCTGTTCTTCCACGAAGATATTCGTCAACTTCTTCCTGAAGCTTTTTCATGAGCATGAACTCGTATTCCCTTCCCATGGCTGTGCGTATCTCTACGGTTTTGCCCTGATTAAGCATCAGTTCCGGAATCTTGTCTCTCACGAGTTTCATAATTATTCCTCAACAATTACGCCAAATTTTTCTTTTGCAAATTCAATGGCGTCATCTTTTTTTATCATATGTTCTTTTCCAAGTTTTCCACCGAGACGTTTTCTTTTCACTCGGTAACCAGGTCTCTCCAGTGTCACGCAGACATCAAAGCCAAGTACACCCAGCTTAGGATCGTATTCCATTCCCGGAACGTCAATGTATTCCCTTATACCAAATGAAAAATTCCCGGTTCTATCAAAGTTTGACGCCCGCAGTTTGTTTTCCTTTGCCTCCAACAACCTTTTGAGAAAAGGAGTAGTGTTTTTGCGTAGTGTAATTTTGCAGCCGATGGCTTTGTTTTTCGGTACATTAAACGTGCTTCTTTTCTTTGTCTTTGTTATCACAACTTTTCCGCCAGAGACATTTTTTAAAATAGTGGTTGCTGTATCAAGCGGCGTCTTAGTGCCACAGCCTATGTTCAGGGTTATCTTTTCTATTTTTATATCTCGCATTCCCATCCTACTCACCGATACTTATAACAGGCTTGCCGTGCCCTATAACAAAAACATATTTGATTGGAACTATGAACTTTTCTTTGCCTGCGCTCATTACAACAGTTCTTAGGTTTCTGTCTATTGATTCAATAGTGCCCATAAGACCCGTATTGTTACCTGCCGTAACGATAGCAAGACTCCCCTTTTCGAACTTTATTGTTTCTTTCACCAAATTATGTTCAATGTCTATGACAACGACATCCGACGTTTTGAAGTCGTCCTTGTCAACCAGAAGGTTTGAGCCGTCATGGAAGTTAAGCTGCAGTCTTTTCTTTCTGACATGGCTCTTGTTTTTGATTTTAGTAAGTCTGACAACCGCATCATTCGTATCAACCTTGAAAAGATTTATTCCGTTCTTTCTTGGAAGTACTCTGTAAAATTCACCGCCAACATCAACAACATCCATGAGCCCGACAGGAAATCCATGTTCTTTCCTTACAATACCGTTAATCTTGACAAACCCCTTCTTGAGTATTTCCTTTGCTTCATTCATTGTGTGCGCACAGTGAAGTATATCACGCAATACAACACCAAGAGGTATGCATGTCATTTTGCTGTGAGGACCCGGCACAGGGCTCACTACGTATTTCTTGGCCTTTACTTCTATCTGCCAGAATTTCGGTACAACATATCTTTTTGTTACTGTCATAATTATCACCAATTATTATTTGCTGTCCTTTCCGTTCTTTTTAGTCTCCGTCTTTGTTTTTTCAATCTTTACTTCCGGCACTTTTCCCTTATTTTTGCGCCCAAGAAACTTTCTGCGCTTTTTGTCGTCAAAGTTAAGTTTTGTTATTATTACGTTACTTGGATCAATTGGAGCCTCAACATCCTGGCCCGAAACTTTTTTCACCTTGGCGCTGTCAACGTAAATCTTCAATGCTTTCATATCAACGCGAGATATTTTTCCTTTCACGCCTTTGAAACCGCCGCGCATTACCATTACCTCATCGCCCTTTCTAATCGTGATCGAGCGCTTGCCATAATCCTTGCGCAGGAATTTGTCCAGGTGTGCATGCATAAGACTGCGTCGCACATGCACCGGCGCGTTGTACCTATATTTGCGCTGTTTTCGCGGCTGCTTGCTCGAGTTCCACTTTATTGAAAAGTTTTTCTTCATAATCACAACACCATGCTTGCTATCTTGCCGATAGCCGTAAATCTTTCAACAACTTCCTTTGCTATAACACTCCTTACTTCCGTTCCCGTAGGCTCATAAGTCTTGGGATTGACAAGAACCGCTGCGTTGTCGCTGAACTTGACGCGTGTTCCGTCATAACGCATATATTCCTTTCTCTGTCTGACTACAACCGCATGTACAATCGTATGGCGCACTTTTTCCTTACCCTTCTTGACCGAACATATGATAACATCACCTACGCCAGCGCGTGGCAGTCTTCGAATGCGTCCGTGGTAACCCTTGACAGCAATGATTTCAAGCTCTTTTGCTCCAGAGTTGTCCGCGCAAATGATCCTTGCGCCCAGCGGCAGTGGTCTTGTTACATTTGATGTGAGTCCCTTCATGATTATTCACCTGTTTGAAATTCTCCCTCGCGCATTAAACCAACATGTGGCTTGTCATCTTCATGAACATACTTATCCTGTGTTACATACCTATCCTGTGTTGCATCCGGCAGACATCCAAGCATTTCCAGGTATCTCTCATGCATTCTCAGCGCTCTTTCCATTCTCTCATTCGAAACTGGTATGTTACTGCCATTTCCAAAACGTGCTACATATCTGCATATTCCCATCTTATTTCACCTTTTTTANNCTTTTTTCAAAAGGGCTTATTCCACCCTCTCAAATATTGTGAAGCTCTTTGACTTCGAAAGCGGTCTGCACTCGCCTATGTTAACTTTGTCACCAATTTTTGCTGATATACACTTAGGGTTGTGAACCGCGATCTTTGTTTTTCTCCTCTCATATCGCTCGTATTTCGGAACCATGTTGTAATAGTTCCACTCAACTATGGCCGTATTGGAGCCTTTGGCTGAAACAACCGTGCCCTGGAATATTCTGCCGCGTATTTTTGTATGACCATGCCAAGGGCACTTCACGTCGCTGCAGCTTTCCTTGGGTTGTTTTGCTTCAATCCCGATATTTTTTTTCTTCTTCCCCATGTTTATCACTTTTATGATATTTTCTTTGGCTGCAAGCCACTTCCTTTTCCGCCAGCGCTTTTTTGAAAAGGGCTGAAAGGGCTTACCATTTCCTGATTTTCTTTTTGATCCTGTCCTCCGGTCGTGCAATGATTGCATTGCCGTCAATATGAACTTTTTCTCCATTCAGTTTTACCACGAACACGGAATCTTTTTTTGGCACTCTCTTGCCGCCGATTACCAGCATCTTTATGGTTTCGTCGGTTATCCTTCCTTCAATGCCAGTCTGGGCTTTGTTCTTGGAACATTCCACACAGCATTCAAGTCCTATGAGTTCATGCCTCATTATATTATTCATGTTTCGCATGTTACCACTCTGCATTATTTCTTTTGACTGCAAGCCACTTCCTTTTCCGCCAGCGCTTTTTTGAAAAGGGCCTTAAGAGACTTCAATCAATTCCCTTGGGAAACCTTCTTTCACGAGTATTTCCTTGATTCTGTGTCTGTGATCTCCCTGAAGTTCAATTTCACCATTCTTATACGTGCCCCCACAAGCAAGTTTTGACTTGAGTTTTTTCATCAGGTCCCTTACATCTATTTTTGTGGTGTCTACGCCTCTTATTATGGTCATGCTCTTGCCGTAGCGTTTTTGTATCTTTTCAACTCTTATCGTTTGAGCTTCCTTTGCTATGGTCTGGCACACACAGAGTTCCTCTGGTAAACCGCACTTAGGACATACCATTTTCTTTACTCACCTCTTTGAATCAGACTCTTTTTGTCGTCTGCCGCTTTCCGTCTTTATTCTCGCAATCGTGCGCCTTATCTCACGAATCCTTCCTGGATTCTTTACGCTGCCACCTATTTCGCTGGATGCCATTTCCTTCGAGAACTCAAGGTGCAATTCCCTTAATTTCTCTGACATCTCTTTGTCGTTAAGTTCGCGCACTTTTTTGGATTTTATTATAGCCATTATTATCACTCTGTGTTTTCACTTACTATTTCCTGTGTTTCTGTTGGTTCTTCTTTCACTTTCTCTTTTGGTTTTGATTTTACTTTTTCTTTTACTTCTTCTGGAGCAGTATGTTCAGGTATTTTTATTGAAAGCTCGCTGCGTTTTAGCATTATCTTGACAGTCACACCTATGTTGCCCAGTTTTGGGTTTGCAACAGCAAAACCCACAGCCACGTCACGTTTTGCAGGCTCGCCGCATTTTTTCAGGTATCCGGCAATGAACCTTTCCCTTCTTCCGCGTTGACCACTTATTTTTCCGGACAGAACAATCTCACAGCCTATTGCACCCGACTCCATTATGCGCTGCATGTAGTAATTTCCAAGTTTCTTGAAGTTGACGCCACTTTCCATTGACGTTGCTATAGTTTGTGCAACAATATTCGAATCCAGGTCAGGATTGTCTATCCTCTGAACATCAATCTGCGGATTTTCTATCCCGTACTCTTTCTTGAGGATTTCAACAGTTTCCTTTATGCGTTCCCCACCGCTGCCGATTATCAGTCCTGGTGTTGTCGTGTGTAGAACTATTCTTGTAACCAAAGGTGTATGCTGAACTTCTATGTCGCCGCACTTTGCCTGGGCAAATTGTTTCCTTACAAATTCCTCCAGGCGCACCTGCTCCTTTGCTTTTTGTATGAATAATCTTTCTTTCATTTCAAATCCCTTTCTTGTAAGAAAGGTCTTTGAGAACCCCATAGAACTGGTGTTCCTAAAAACCTTATCTTCATTATTATATTTTTTCTTCCTCCATCTTTGTCTTACTGGTTTGCTCGGCTTCCTCAACGTCCTTCTTCAGCTCTTCCTGCTCTTTTTTTACAGTATCAAGATCCCTCTTAAGATCCTCTTTTTCTTTTTCCACCTCAGCATCTACATCGCTCTTTTTAGTAAGCTGCTCTTTTATTTTCTTTTTTGAAACCATGTCCTTTGGCTGCTTGCCGCGTTCCACAAGCATTATTTCCATGTTTGTGCTCTTCATTGTTGAGCCAAATGCGCCCTTTCTTCGGCGTCTTTGAATGTTAGTGCCCTTGTGAGCAGAAGCATGAACAAAAAGACGTCCAGTGTCCAGTCCCTTGAACTCTGCGTTCTTCTCACAGCTGTTCAGAAGCAGGAGAATAGCCTTCGCAGCCTTTGTGTAATATTTTCCACGCAAGCTGCGTCTTTGTGCTATAAGGTCCTCAAGCAAACGTCTTGATCTCGTAAGAGGTTTGTTTCGTATCACGTCGCATAACACCATCGATGCTTTCATGGATATTTTCATGTCTGAGCCAAATGTCTTCGCATAGTTGTGCTTTGGTTCAAACGTTTGTTTCATATTATCACTTCAATGGCACGAACTTGGACGAACGTGTTGCGCCCAATCCTGGAGCTGAGTGCTTGACAACATGTCTTGTCTGGGAAAATTCTCCAAGTCTGTGACCTAACATGCTTGCGTCAATTATAACCATTACAAATTCATGGCCATTGTGTATGCCCAGCTTAGCGCCGATCATTTCAGGCAGTATTATCATCTCACGGGAATGTGTTCTGATGAGCTTGTCTTTTCCTTTGAATCTGCGTATCTTTTCCAGCAGGTTCTTCTGCTGTCTTGGCAGTCCACGTCTCANNCTTTGCCATAATTATCAACCAATTAATTCGAATCTTGGTATTCTATCAATTCTTTCTGCAATACTTTTGAAAGCGCACTAAAATGTTCTTTAGTTGCAACTTCAATCATTAGCATTTCTGTACCATCTTTTCTATAAGGTTCAACAGGCACTTCAAAATCTTCTACTCTTCCATCATCATGTTCAGTTCTAAAGTAAAGCGCTTGCCGTT
>DUFR01000028.1:14067-24147 GCA_013331845.1 Candidatus Aenigmatarchaeota archaeon
CTTTTCCGCCAGCGCTTTTCTTTAGAAAAGGGCTTACTTCTTTCTCCTTCCTGTCCTCCTTGGGGATATGGAACCGACTTTCTTGCCAGGCGGCATGTGTCTTGACACCGTCTTAGGTCGTCCAGGGTGTTTACTTCCACCGAACGGGTGGTTAACAGCGTTCATGCTCACGCCGCTTGTGTGAGGATAAAGCTTGCCCAGCGCTTTCATGGAGTAGTGCTTTGTGCCTGCCTTCATGAAAGGTTTTTCTGTTCTTCCTGAGCTCGCCGTAACGCCTATCGTAGCCTTACAGTCCAGGGAAATCGCTTTCTTCTGGCGCGAAGGCATAAGTATTGTGCATCTGGTTGCATCCTTGGATATAACCGTTGCAAAGGCACCAGAAGCGCGGCAGATTCTTCCGCCATCGCCAGGGTGCAGTTCTATGTTAAAAATCTTTGTTCCTTCTGGAACGTTTTTTAGTTGAGTAATATTACCATTATCCGTAGTGTTTCCTATGCTCTGGCCGACAAAGACTCCTTCAGCTGGCAGCAATAGTTTCTTCTGTCCGCCAAAGTCAACGATCGCAGCTGGCGTTCTTCTGCCAGGTGAGTGAACAATATCAACAACATGACCCTCGCCTGCAGGCAAGCTTGCATAACTAATCTTGCCAATATAGTTATGACTAGGCACGCGATACCTTGGCGACCCCTTGCCGCGTCTCTGTTGTCTTAGAGGTTTTCCCATATCAATTCCTTTTCTTCAGAAGAAAAGGCCTAGGTTTCATCCCAAAAGAACGGGTGATCCTATAAACCTTGTCTTCAGATATTATTTTTGTTTTTTTCATCTCCATTTATAATATTTNNGCTGCTCCGGCGTTCTTGAACTTCACGAAAGCTTTCTTTCTCCCGTCCTGGTCCACTGCTATTGTCACCTTTGAAATCGGCGAGTCAAAAGCCTGCTCAATCGCCTGCTTGATCTGAGGCCTTTTTGACGGCCTGTTAACTATGAACACGAGCTTGTTCTGAAGCTCTACCATCCTTATTGATTTTTCCGTCATGAGCACGAACTTTATCACATCGAACGGATCTTCCAGCGGCTTCTTAATTTCTGCCGTTACCTTGACAGGCTTCTCTTTCTTCAATTTGTTGAACAATCCCTTCTTTACAGTCTTCTTTTCTTCAGATTGCTTTCCAGTTTTTAGTTCTTTTTTTGCCATCCAATTTCACCATATAACTATTGGAACTTTTTCTGCAGGCTGTCAAGAGCAGCCTTTGTAGTGATTAACAGTCTTCCTGCCTGCGCTCCTGGTGCAAGCAGTTCTGCATTGAGGTTTGCCGACGAGACCGCGTCAACGCCCGGTATGTTTCTCGATGCCTTCAGAGCAGGACAGTTCTTCGACATTATCACAAGAGGCCCTTTCTTCTTCGTGTAGCGTCTGCCTCTCATCGTACCGCGACCGGCGCGGACTTTTTTCTTCTCGCTTCTTTCTATTTCTGCCGGCATGACTTTCCCGAGAAGCTGGGAAATTTTCTTGGTATTCTTTATGTTTTCAAAATCATCAACAAATATTACCGGCGTATCAAAGGTGTGACCGCGCACTTTCAGCAGCTCGCTCCTTGCAGAAGCGGCAAGCGCTGATTTTATTGCAAGCTGCTTCTCTTTTTGATTAATCTGCTGTAGCCATATTTTCGCTGCTTTTGGCGGGTGTGCTCTCCTGCCCTTTACGGCCTGCGGTGCAACACGTCCTCTCCATACCATGTAGCCGACTTTACCGTGTATTCTGGGCAGTCTCGACATTTCCATATTCATCATCTTGAATCTGTAGTGACGAGAACCATGGTAGTGAGCTGATGAGCGAAGTCCGGCAAGAGGGTCAGTGCCATAGGGTTGTCTTTTTGCGGACTGCTGCGCAAGAACAGCTCTTTTTATGACGTCTGGTCTGTAGGAAGTGCTGAAAACTTTCGGCAACTCTACATCGCCGACAGTCTTTCCCTCAAGATCGTAAACTTTTGCTTTCATAATTATCACTCAATAATTTTTGCTGAAGGATATTTTTCAGTGGTTTTCCTTCTTACATCGTCTTGTGAACATCCATATACAACGCCGGTGAATCTGTTCATCCTGCAAGCGCCATTCCTGTGCACACCCAATGACATGTCTCCTGAAACTTCACCAATTCTGAAAATTTTGTTTTCAGCATTTTCGTAGCCAATCGCGCACCATAGTGTCATATTTTACTTCCCCTGTTTGCTTTCCAGTGACAAATATTTGACCTCGACTGGAAGCACTTTGTTGCTGCGCACAGCTTTTCTCAATCTTATTAGTCTTTTTCTTGGTCCAGGCAATGAGCCCTCCACAAGTATGACTGACTGCGGAAGACCATAGCCAACGAAACCGCCGCTGGGCGTAACTTTTTTACCGTCCTCTTCAATCATTATTATTTTTTTGCTGAATTCGGTTCGCGTATGAAATCCATGCTGTCCAGCTGCAGGCACTCTATAATCAATATGACGTGGCACCGTAGAGCCTATGGAACCGACGTGACGGTGCATCTGCTTGTCCTTTCTTGTCTGTATGCGAATGCCAAATCTCTTCACAGGTCCAGTAAAGCCAAAACCCTTTGTAACCGCAGTAATATCAACAAACTCGCCTGGCTTGAAAACGTCCTTGGCACTTATTTCTTTGCCAAGAACCGACTCACAGAAGTCTGTCTTCTGTTTGAGGTCGCCGCCGACGCCAATTTCAAACGTATCGCTTTTTGTCAAGCGCATGCCGCTTTTTACCGGCTGCGTAGCAACGACAAGACGAACATCATCAAACTCTC
Organism: Candidatus Aenigmatarchaeota archaeon; assembly: GCA_013331845.1. Classification (GTDB taxonomy): domain Archaea; phylum Aenigmatarchaeota; class Aenigmatarchaeia; order GW2011-AR5; family GW2011-AR5; genus GW2011-AR5; species GW2011-AR5 sp10154u. Next base: position 16,871 of record DUFR01000028.1, read on the forward strand.
CTGGTGTCTGTGATTTTGAGTTTGTAATTATTTTCAATTTAAGGTCTTTTGGCAGTTTAGCCCATTTTTCACCAACAACAACACGAGAAGAAGATTTTTTATAGAACCGAATTGCAGCAACAAAGAGAGAAGGAGCATCCAAAACCGTGACAGATTTGAAAATGACTTTGCCAAAGGTTGGTGACTTATTATTCTGGTCAACAAGTTGCACATGAGTCATGCCAGCCTTCCATCCGGCAAAGCCAAGCAGCTTGGATTCCTTTGAAGCAGGCCAGTGCCTTGTTCTGGCGACTATTTCTTTTGCTCGCTTTCTCGGCCAAAATTGCATCGACCCATGTCGCGGTCTTGTTCTCTTAGGCATGTTCCAACTCCATTGATTCTTCTAGCAATATGTTTCTTTCGGCTTGAGGACTTTCTTTTCAAAAGAAAGGTCTCAGACTGTAGTCTCTCGGCTACTACGTAGTTAACTGCAGAAATAAGCAAAAGGATTTCTGACCCTTTCACATATATCTAGTCATGAGAGCAAATTTAATTTGGAAATAAAGTATTTAAAAGCGTTTTGTCGCCGCGCGGCTCAAGGATCTAAAACGTACCAGGCGTTGCTGTAGTGAAAATCGCCGCGGAAAAGGCCTCGTGTTGGCGTCGTGTAGATGTTTTCAACATGCTGAACAGGGCTTGAAAATCCTAAACTATAGTCTCCGCGGAAGAAAGATTGTCCGCATGAAAAACATCCTGTAGGAAGCTGCACCGGAGCCAGTGTAATAGAACCAAAGCTTGCGCCACCAGAAGGAATATTAGGTTGAATGACGTTATTGCCGCCGCTAAGAGTTATTGCACCTATGAGACCGCCGCCCGAATAAGTAGGTTGAATGACGTTATTGCCGCCGCTAAGAGTTATTGCACCTATGAGACCGCCGCCCGAATAAGTAGGCTGCACAACGTTACCAGCGTTAACAACAAGATTGCCGCTAAACGGACTGCCGCCCGAATATATCGTAGGCTGTATTACATTTCCGCCATTAAAGGCAAAAGCTCCGTTGAAAGCGTTGCCGCCTGAATATAACACGGGCTGAATGACATTTCCACCGCTGTATCTTAACGCACCCTGCGCTATGCCACTACTAGTATAGAATTTTGGCATGGTTGGCTGCATATAGAAACTGCCAAAACCATAAGCACCATCGCTTCCATAGCCATAACTGCTTCCGTAACTTGCATCGCCCATGGCAAGGATGCCGAATAGCAGCAAGACAGGCAGTACAATGGTAGTACCATGGTTACTGTGTTTCTTTCTGGTTTTCATACTCGAATAACACCTTGTTTTTGATGATGGGGTGTTATTTGGTATCCCCAATCATCGTTCATGATATGCCCTGATATAACCCATGACTTTAGTCATGGGTTTCTTTGAGCATGTCATCCAGAATGCATTGTTCTATAGACAGTGCATTCTCGGATAATACAACCATCTTTAACGATGATTGTCGATGTTACTACTACAGCGTAAATGCTTAAAAGTCTAATTTTGTAATGTATTTGTGATGCAATAATGTAAAAAGAAAAAGTCAGTGGGATGGACCAGATTTGAACTGGCGACCTCCTGATTATCAGTCAGGTGCTCTATCCTGAACCTATTCTTTCCGCTTTTAGGAAAGGTTTACCAGGCTAAGCTACCATCCCATATCACATATGATATTTGATTACGTATTTAAGAAAATAATCTTTATCTAATAATATGAAAGAGATGAAACTCGTCTATCCAGCGTTTTCCAAGCATTATTTTTACTTCCGTATGCACATATCAAAGTTCGTTCTCGAAAAAGATTGTGTGCCGTTAAACCCGTTTATGATACATGAATATTTCCTTTTGGACAGCGTCCCAAGAGAAACCGTGAGAAATTCGAACAACACGCTTGTAGTAAGGTGTGACGAAGTATGGGTTTTTGGACCTGTAAGTGACGGTGTTCTGGAAGAAATAAGACTTGCCAAAAAAGAGCAAAAACCGATAAAATATTTTGCTATACTGAAGCCCAAGGAAATAAAAGAAATATCAAAGGATGAGATTGTATTTGAGGAAGACCTCGCAAAGTACAGAAACGAAATTTAGTCACATTTTTCCTACTTTTTCGATGACAATCTTGTCAGACTTTCCCGACTTTTCTATGTAAGCCCTGATTATTACGCTGTCGTCCCATCCAAGTTTTTTACATTCCTTCGTCAAAAATATGACCAGACCCTCATGCCATCTCACAACTTTCCTGGGAGCTTTTGTAACAACAATTTTTTCTGACATAAGAAGGTATGGATTTCAGCGTGTTTTAAGTGTTATACGTGTAATACACGTAATTTAAGTGCTTTCCACGTAAAAAACTCCATATGAGAATCGGTAGGTTTTCCAAGCTTTTCATCAATGCTGATCATGAAAATCCAAGGGGTCATTTGATAGGAAAAGCTATACTGAAATCGTTCTACAATAAAGACTGTAAAATTATGGAAATAGGCGGTCAGGAATGGCAGATGAAAAAATACTTCCCAAAAATAATCGAGCTGGATTTGGACAATAAATGGAGACCTGATGTATTATGCGATGCTGAAGACATGAAACCTATAAAGTCAAACACGTTTGACATTATTTATTCGTCGCATTTTTTCGAGCATGTTTACAAACCGGAAAAAGTATTAGTGGAATGCAACAGAGTCTTGAAGATGAATGGAAAACTTATCTTCATTGTTCCTGTAGTTAATATAAACAGGCTTTGGCTCGACGGCGACAAGTGGAACCTGCACCAGCATCACTTTAACAAAAAGAACCTGACAAATCTTCTGAATTTAAGTGGATTCCGCATGATAAACTTCGAATACAGGCTATGGGTTAAGCCATTTTGTCTAGAAAAGCCATTGGGCTGTTTATTTCGTAAAGGAGATATTATATTTACTGCAGAAAAGGTCCTTGGGTTCAAAAGAAAACATAAAGGTTCAAGCGAACACCAGTGAGCTATCTTTTATAATATCTTTTTCTTTGACTGGTAGCTACTTTCTTTTGCAAAAAGAAAGGAGTTAAGCCATCAGACCTTTCTTTACTTTCTCGTAGAAGTTCTGTTCAAAGAGTGTTACTATTTTTACCGGTGTGGCCGCCTCAATCAGGAAAGTCGAGTTCTTCTTTACGTATTCCCCGCCGTGACCATCTATGACCAGTGCGCAGTCACCACCGGCTATGCTTATCTCGATTTTTTTGTCCTTTGGTACTACCATTGGTTTTATCTTCGAAAAGAACGGGTAAAGTGGTATTATGCTTATGACTTCAATGGAAGGGTCTATCATTGCGCCGCCCGCTGAGCTGCTATAAGCTGTCGAGCCAGAAGGTGTGGAAAACATTACCCCGTCGCCTATCATGTCAAAGACAACACCATCGATCTTGAATTCAACATTTAGTATTTTCGACGGCCTTTTGCGGCCGAACGCTATTTCATTCAGTGCAAGAGGATAATCACCACGGCGCATAGAAATATATTTATGAATTTTGCCCTTTACGATTTTACTGCATTTTAATCGCATGCGCTCTTTTATGGTGTAATCTTTTTTCAGTATGCGGTCTATGCTGTCCAGTAGCTGCTTGAAGCTGCAGCTGCAGAGAAAGCCCTGTCCCTCCAGTTTCACAGGAAGTATGGGAACATCTGTCTTGTGCGCAGTCCAGAGAAAAGTGCCGTCGCCGCCCAGTGTTATTATAAGGTCGCCATTGAACTTTCGTATGGAATGTCCTATTTTTCGCAGTCTTAACGCAGTCGAGCGGTCAAAGTTTATCTGGGTCACCTTGTCCTTGAGAAGATTTTCAAGCTTCTTTGCCGACTTGAGACCTACTTTGTTCTGTTTCGCAACGATAAGCACATTTTGTATGTTTTTTTGCTTGACTTTGTTAATTTTATTGTTTTTTCTTCCTAGTCTCATATACAAATAGTTGGAAAATAAAGTTAAAAAAGCGATTCAGACTATCTAAAAACACCGTCTACGTGCTCAGTTATTTCAGCCGCCTTACCAGATAAACAACGCCGCTGCCGTCTTCCCAGTAGTTAGGGATATTCGCAGCCGTGACAAAGCCATATTTTTTGAAAAAATTAACAGCCGTAATATATTTGTCGCTTGTCTCTGCCAGAACAAGTTTCAATCCTCGTTTTTTGGCCCTGCCTATGATAAAGTTCATAAGTATATTACCAAAGCCCTTCCGCTGGTATTTTTGCGGCACCACAAACCAGTCCAAGCGCGCTATAGCCGGGTCGTATTTGAGTGACCAGAATCCGCCAGCAGCAACTATTTCATCTTCCACCTCGATGACATAAAACTCCTCGAACTTGTAGGGAACCTTTGCCTCAGGGTCAAGACTTATCCTCATGTCTTCCAACGCTTTTTTCGCGTCAGTGGGGCCCATTACATCATGAATTATAGCCACTATCTTTCCGATGTCCTTTTCCTGCAGTTTTCGGATCTTCATAGTTATAATTAAAATCTTAATCATACTTATAATTAACAATTCGCACCAATTCGTGTTCTGAATTACAATAATGTTTATATAAGGTATACAAGATGACATAACTGGGTTAAAAGTTGGTGTTTAGAAATGGAATTCTCATTATTATCAAAAACAGTACCATTGGGAAAAGTAGACGGGGTTGGTTATGAAGCCCGGAGAAGACCGTTAGGAGAATATAGATTCTTCGCTGGAGATGCGGAAATCCCAATAAATGAAGTTCCATCTCAAATCAGAAGAAGAATGGCTGATGCTTATCTAAAACGGGAAGAAGAACGTTACGCAACAGTCTGATTATTTCTTTATGGACTCGCCGTGTACAGACCTGTCGGTTAAATGGACTGACAACTTATTACTATTTTCTTATGCTGGTTATCATCTGCCAGACATGCCTTACGCCGTCCACCAGTATCGCAACAATGAACCACGCCGCGCTGAATTCTATCCCCGAGAACAGAACAACTATGAAGTAAAGTATCACCGCCTTCGGGAACGGCACAAAATCCTTTTCCTTCGAGAATATCAGGAACTTGAACAGCTGGTACACTATGTCCACGCCAAGCGATACCACGAACCATGTCTGGGCAAACTCAACGTAGCCAAAGATCACCATGATTGCATAGAACAGCGTCGCAGAGAAGAATACCATAATTATTATCTTGGTCCGGGGGTTTTAAATCAACTGAGCAGGAGCTTCTTGTAATAACTCCCGTATCGATATATTATTTTATTAGTGAAATGCATTGAATAATAATATGACTTCAAAATATTGGGATAAGGAATCAGACTTTTACGACAGACAATGGAAAGGATCTCCGTCATCTGAATTCGATTACCTATGTACAAAAAATTTGCTTTTGCACATGCTCAAACCATCGGTTAGCGATAGTATGCTAGAAATTGGATGTGGACTAGGTATGTGGACATGCAATATAGGCAATAAATGCCGCAAGATAACAGCAATAGACATTTCTAAAGATATGATACGGAAAGCCAAGAAAAATGCCAACATGAAGAATGCAAAGTTTATTGTATCGGACTTTATCTCCTTCAAATCGAGAGAAAAATTTAACAAAATATTCGCTGTCCGTTCTTTTGAATATCTTGGCGATATTGAAGACGGATTAAGGGGCGTGAAGAAGATGTTGCTGCCCGGCGGAAAATTTGTTATCATAACAAAATCCATGCCTTGCGCATGGGATTTAGTTTATCATGAAAAATGGAAAAGAAGCGGATTCAAGCAGAATAAAATATCTTTTATTAAACTTAGAAAATTACTTCATTATTTAGGTTTTATAAATATAGAGATGTATCCTGTAATCATACGACTCCCAATATTTCGCGGAGGGAATGCTGAAATACCATTGGTGCCAAACTCATTAGCTAAATATATATTGGCCCCCGGACACGTGCTTAACAAGTTTAGACAGGCAGTTATATTTTCCGAATCATATGGGATTTGTGCTACCGCAGGTGAACCATAATGAATGACGTATCTGTTTTAATATGTACAAGAAATAGACCCGAACATCTTCAAAGATGCGTTGCTTCCCTCATCAAGCAGTCTGTAAAGCCTAAAGAAATAATAATTGTGGATGATGCCTCAAGCGAAAAAATAGATCCAGTTCGTGTGCTAAATAATTCATTCTCCTTAGTCTGTAATAAATCTAAACTTCGTTTAGAAAACATCAGGATAAAATGCATAAGAAATAAGCGCAAGCAAGGCGTTGTAAAGTCCAGAAATCTTGGGATATCAGCAGCAGAGGGCAGTATTATAGCTTTCCTAGATGACGACGGTTATGCACATAGAGATTGGATAAAAAGACTTATGAAACATTACTGGCTTCGAAGTGTTGTAGGTGTAGGCGGACCTGTTGTTGAGGTTGGCAGGTACGCTGAAACAAAGGATGGGTTCAAAAGACTTTCATATATAACGCGGCACGGTGACATAAAGCACAATTACAGAGTGAAGAAGTTTATGAATACAAAGAACCTTCACTGCGGAAAAGTAAGGTTTCTTATGGGTGGTAATATGTCATTTCGGAAGAGTTCTTTGCTGAAAGTGCATGGTTTCAGCACACAATATAAGGGAAATTATTACAGGGAAGAGACCGACACTTGTATGAGAATTTCAGGACTGGGCAAGATAATCTTTGAACCGTCTGCTGTAACGTACCACAATACCGCAAGACACGGAGGAACAAGAAATGTAATGAATTTAGAAAAGTTTCTTTACTGGTATTTTCGCAATACAATCATACTGTTTTTTAGACATTTCAGCTTCAAAGATGCAGTAACCAAAACATGGCACCAATGCAGGAAATATGTGAAGTGTGTCAAAAACGGCACAATCAAAACAAACAGGGATTACCTCATAACCAGCACACCTTTCAAAATATTGATTGCAATATTGACAGGTACAATTGCAGGTATAACTATAGGTGTGATCTTTGACAAGCCGCTGAAGAAACTGATGTACAGGCATCCCGAATATGCGACATTATTTACAATAGCACTCATAGGAACTACGCTCCATATTACAGATTATGAAATAATAGGAAATATTGCCAAGCAGCTTGATAAATTATGACTCTTAGATGGATTCAACCGAATATATTTTCATTCTGTTTAAAATTATTGCAAAGCGAAATCAGATAGTTGTGAGTTTTTATTGAGTTTATTATATAAGTATTAACCGCCAATTACGTCTTATGAACAGGCAAAAATACTACGGGATAATCGGGAATGGCGAGAC
>DUFR01000011.1 GCA_013331845.1 Candidatus Aenigmatarchaeota archaeon
TAGGGTTTCTTTCCGCAAGCGCTTTCGATATCGACAGACGCACGAAGTGCGTCATTCATTGTCGAAAGGGCTTACCAAAGGCTTCTATGCTTGACCGCTACACCACGGGGCTGTTACGTAATATTGTTACTTTTTACAAGACTTAAATAATCTACAAGACAATGATAGTTGGGTTTATATGACCGGTGGATTACGGACAGTCCGATACTAATTCTTTAGACATTACATTTAGGTTTTTAAGTACGAAAATCAGTATATTTGGAGAGATTATATGAAGATTCTTTTGACTCATTGCGACTACATTGAATACGAAAAGAAAAAGAAGGCCATCGAGTCCGCAGAACAGACCGATACCGACAAGGAGCGCATTGAGGAGTGTCTTGTTGTTTTTTGTTCTGCCGAACAGGGTGACGATGAGTCCGTTGCCGAAAAAACAGTAGCGGAAATTAAAAAAGTGGCTGAGCAAGTTCACACAAAAACTATTGTTGTTTATCCTTTTGTCCATCTTAGTTCGACGCCCGCTAAGCCCGCTGTCGCGCTGTCCATAGTAATAAAAATTGCACAGAGTTTGAAGAAAGACTATGAAGTTCATCGCTCGCCGTTCGGCTGGTACAAGTCTTTCGAGCTAAAGTGCAAGGGTCATCCTCTTTCTGAGCTTTCTCGGGAGATAAGATCTGCAGCTCAGGAAAAAACCATACTAGTTAATAAACCTGAAAAAAAGGATCCGCAGGCGTCAAGAGGAAAAATAATTCTTGACCGCAGGAATCTTCCTCCCAATGATCACAGAATACTCGGCGAAGAGTTGGGTATATTTCATTTGTCAGAGGAAGTGGGCGCTGGACTGCCTTTGTGGATGCCATACGGAGAAACACTTCGAAATATTTTGATTCAGTTCATGAGGCAGATAGAAGAAAAGTATGGTTATCGTTATGTCAGCACACCACACATTACCAGAGGACACCTTTATGAAAAAACCGGACACTTGCCATACTATAAGGATTCCATGTATGCGCCCATGAATATCGAAGGCGAAGAATACTACCTAAAACCAATGAACTGCCCCCATCATCACATGATTTATAACAAGATGGTAGAAAGTTATCGTGACCTGCCGTTAAGATTGGCAGAGCCTGGCATGACCTATCGTAATGAACTTTCGGGCGTGACCTATGGTCTAATAAGAGTCCGTGCATTTACACAGAACGACTCACACATTTACATGACACCAGAACAGCTTAAGGAGGAATTTCTCGGCGTGCTAAGACTTTTCAAGGAAGTTTATGCCATAGTCGGGGTAAAGGACTATTGGTTCCGCTTGTCACTTCCTGATTTCAAGAATAACCCTGACAAGTATACCGGCGATCCGAATGAGTGGGCTCATGCCTGTGATGAAATAAGGAACGCTATGAAAGAATTTGGCACAAAGTTTGTAGAAGAAGAAGGAGAAGCAGCATTCTACGGGCCTAAAATTGATGTTCAGATAAAGAACTCCCTCGGCAAGGAAGAAACCATTGCAACATCCCAGGTTGATATCGTTGTGCCAAAGAGGCTGGGAATGTTTTACATTGACGCAAACGGCGACAAGAAAACGCCGATAATTATTCACCGGGCAATTCTTGGCAGCTATGAGCGCTTCGTTGCCTATCTTCTGGAGCAGACAGAAGGAAAGCTTCCTGTGTGGCTATCGCCGGTTCAGGTAAAGATTCTTTCCCTTACCGACAGGAACGCACAAAGAGTAAAAGAAATTTATGAAAAGCTTATAGCGTGCGGTGTGCGCGCCGAGCGCGACCTGCGCCAGAATACTGTCGATTACAAAATAAGAGAAGCAGAGATGCAGAAGGTCCCTTACACAATTGTGATAGGCGACAAGGAAGAAGCCAGCGGCACGCTTGCAGTGAGAGCACGCGGCGAAAAGCCGCGTTTTGGTGTAAGCACAGAAGAATTTTTAGCGCGCATAACAAAAGAAATAGAAAACAAACTATAGTCTTAGCTGATAATATGGTATTTTCTGAAATATTGAGCGGCCTAGTGGTCTGGGTCCTTTCCTTTATACATGCCTATGGCGCTTTTAGCGTGTTCATCGTGGTGATTCTTGAGGAGCTCCTGCTTCCTGTTCCATCACCTTTAGTGATAATGGGTGCTAGTTTTATTTTGATACCGTCTGACATCGCTTTCTGGGACGCAGCATCAAGAATATTTTTCACCATTGTTATTCCAGCATCCATAGCATCAACCATCGGGTCTTTTTTCGCATATGGTATAGGATATTTCGGCGGCCGCAGGCTTGTGATGAAATTTCACAAATTTCTCCGAATATCCTGGGCAACAGTGGAGGCCCAGGAGAAGAAACTGGAAAAAGGCAATAAAGTCTGGGTAACCATAGCTATCCTTCGCGCGATACCTTTCTTTCCTATCGCCATTGTATCACTTTCAGCTGGCGTGCTACGATTGTCGTGGAAGAAATATGCAGTAGCTACTTTTATAGGTTCAATTCCACGAACTTTTATTCTAGGCCTAGTGGGATGGGAACTTGGCTCAGCCTATGTCATTATTGCAGGAAAATTAAATATGCTTGAACAAATAGTGACTGTTATAGTTGTGGTAGCGATTATCTACGCACTCTACAGATACAGGCATAAATATGCCCATCACTACAAAAGAATTTTTTCTAAGCGTGAGAAGAAGTAAAGCTAGATTTTTAGACCTTTATTTTCTTGCCAATGAATTTTGCAAGACTTTCTTCCTCAATGTCTTTTATGTAATTCTCTTCAACACTGCCCCGCAGCACTCTGAGGTCATATTCCATCTTCTTTCTCGTATCCAGTAACTGTACTATTCTGGAGTTCATTTTTTCTAGCTCTAGATCTATTGACATAAGTTCTCTTTGAAGTCTCGCGACCTCCTGTCGCATCTCTTGTTCTAACGTCATGGCAATCACCATCACATCTTCTTTTTTCGGAAAGAAGATGTGATCTCAACATTGTTTACGTAATATCTGTTGCCTAAATTAAACAATGTTGCAGATAAAGAAAAGACCAATACCCAATATTATATGTCTGCCGGAGTTCTTAAAATTATCTTAACCTACAATTTTTTCGTCATATAGGAAGATTCGAAAGCGTAACAAAGGTTCCTGTAGTAATCACGGACTCCAATGCCGCTTGTTACTGATATCGAATTGTAGCCAGAGGACTTTGCAATTTCCTCTGCACGCTCTAGTAGCTTCTTTCCAAGCCCCTTGTGTTGCCATAAGATGTATGACGCACTCTGTGCGTCTTTTTTTGTTCCATCCTTTTTAGAAATAGGTACAACACTCCCGTAGACATGAAGTTCTCTTATTCTCGCTGTATCAGAAAGTCTCAATCTAAGAAAACCAAGAAGTGCGTTGCCATTTTCGTAGCTTAGAAAAATTTCCTTGACGCCGGAAGCTTCGTATGTGAATTCTTTTAATTCCGGCATCCCGGTAGTTTCTTTTGTATGTCCGACCTCGCGGCATCTTATGCATCTGCACTCGATGCCACTTTTTTTCATTTTCTCTTTTACAAGCTGCCTTAGGTTGGTCGTTTTTGCGCCGGCTTCTGACTTGTGCTCTGATATGTCGCGCATGACGCGCTTTATTCTGACAAAGGGGGGAACAATTTTCTTGAACTTTATGAGTAGATTAATAGCCTGATCATTTGTCAGCGGAGCGTACTTTCCGCTTTTCCACAATTCATGTAGTTTGGTGCCAGCCACGACAAGGGTTGGATATATTTTCAGCTCATCAGGGGAATAATTCGGCGAGAAAAGTTGCTTGAACATTTCTACTTCTTTATTCTCGTCTATTTTTCCAGAAAGCCCTGTAAGTCCTGGCATCCAGTGTACGCATACTTTTAGTCCGTTTTCCTTCAGCCGTTTTATGGCATCTATGTTTGCCTGTGCCTTGTGGCCACGGTTGATTAATTTCAAAATATTATCATCAGTGCTCTGCACGCCAATCTCAACACGTGTGCAGCCGAGCTTCATCATATGCTCTATCTGCTCCTGCGAACAGAAATCAGCACGAGTTTCTATTGTCAAGCCAACGCAACGGTTTGTGGAAGTTTCGTTTTTTATTTGCGCTTCTTCCAGTGTTTCACTATCGCTTTCGTTTAAAGCATCAAGACACCTTTTGACAAACTCGTCTTGGAACTTAGTCGGCGTAGCCATGAAAGTGCCGCCCATTATTATCAGTTCGCACTTGTCTGTTGAGTGGCCGATAAGATTGAGCTGCTTGATTCTATTAGTGACTTGGAGAAACGGGGCATAGTTATTACGAATGGCCCGGAGGGTTGTGGGCTCGACTCCTGTATAGCTTTTCGGAGCTATTTCAGAGGAGGGACAATAAATGCAATTAGCAGGGCAACTGTTCTCATGAGAGCCGTGCATCCACATTACAGCCACGTTAGCCACGCCGCTGGCAGTCCGGACGTTTTTTATCTGCAGAAATTTACTTAGTTTGTGGTAATCACTATCGTTCGGCGAGAGAAACGTAGCTATGTCGGAGTTTTTTATGATGTTGCCTGTGCCGTACTGATTGGCTAGCTTTATCTTCGCCAGCTCCAGTTCCCCAGCGGTTTTTATTTTTCCGTTTCTTATTTCGTCGAGCAATCGTTGTGCTATCATAAGTAGAAATTAAATGAAAAGTTCTTAACAGAATAAATTTTTGTTATAGCTCGATGATTTATTGATCTTTTGGGATGTCATATGCACGTTCCTGGCTGCGTAAGGTTCAACTAGTACTCCTAAAGCCTGAAATCACCGCACCATGAAATAATTCTTTTAGATATTTTGTTACTTCCCCGTGGATTTACGTTCCGCATCTAACATTAACTCCGTTGCATCTTCGTCATCCAAGCAGTCTCGCGAACTCATACCAGCGTGCTTTACCACACCACTTATTATTTTATACGAGCCTTTATCATCTATACTAATTTCGTATCGCAAGGTAACTATTAGTTGTGGACGTGGCGATTCTAAATCACCTTGCTCATAAGTTAAAACCAAAGGGTAATTTGGATCTGTTCCGCTCAACCTTACGCTGGGATTTATTCTGACTGACATTTAGACCACCTCTAATTATTAAACAATTCTTACTGCATACTCTCTTGATACCATTCCTGTGAACATTGTTAGTGCCGCATCATTACTGGGTGAAATAACCGCTGTCGTATCTCTAAACTCGCTAGGATAATCATAATTGTTAAAGAAGGACGATCTAACACCAGTGTTGCGCAGGAGACCATCACTATACAGGCTGTTTGAAAAATTTGGCGTAAGTTGCATACCAGCGCGTTGTTCTGTGTACTCCGGGTCGCAGAAGAGTTTATACGCATTCAGAGCTCCCTTAGAGAAAAGTGCCATGGCAACGTTTGGCAAAGCTTCCTGGACCTTTTCCCCGTTATGGGCGATAACTCCTACTTTAAAATCATTTTTATCACCAAAACGTACGAGATATGTAAATCTCATAGGACCAATGGGACCTATCTCTCTTTTAGAGGCTTCGTGCATTGGCAATAGCCTAAGGTGTGTTCCTTGCCTGTTTCTCTCATATTTTCCTTCTTGTCTCGTATAACAAAGCATTTCAAGGTTTTCGCTTCCGTCAAATTCAACGGGCATGTTTATGTCACTTAACGTTCTCGCGACTTTTATGTCACCCATGAAAACCCCCATCGGTGAGCCCACATAAATATCGCCCGTAAAAAGATTGAAAACGACAGAATATTTTATCATATTGTCTTTAATCAATGTGACAGATGTGTTGCACGCATGCCTTCTTGCCATTGCACCGACCAAATCTACTTCCCTGTCAAAAACCACCCCAACCCTATCATCGGGCTCGCCTAGTCGTTTCATGATGTCATCAAAATAAGAGCTACCATCTACAGGATCGCTTATAACTGTTGGTGTGCTGTGTTCTATTGGAATCTCTCGTGGTACTCTTCCACACTCTTCTGTGATTATAACACCAGTTTTATTATAAACGCGAAGCATTTGATCCATATGCCCGCTAAAACCATCTCCGATAGAAATTGCATCTTCTGCAACGATGTCAAACATGCGTGTATCTTTTCTGTCCTTACGTCTGTATCTATCTTGTTTGGCTTTATCAAGCCCTGATAAATTTCTTACGGCATCCTTGACAGGAGTATCTCTAAGTCGTTCAAAAATACGGCTCATTATTTCTATGCTTCCATTTAGCATTGACGTATCTTCGGGAGTTAGATACATGAAGTTCAACTATTGATATGATTTACTGAAGCTTAAAATAGCTGATTCGTAAGAGGTAACAATTACAAAAGAATTACAATAGTAATATTTATTTAACAGGTTTTGAATTGTTCCATACGTGCTCGAACATTGGCTCAAAGACATTTGCCGTTGCGTGGGAGCTTTGTGTCCAAAGGGCAACATCCTGTGTTGGATGAACTTTCACGTCATCTGTAAGACCAAGAACAAATTCCTCGCCGTCCACAACGCACATGCGTCCAAGGAATTTCTCTATGATGCCGACGTTTTCTGTGCTTCTCACCTGGGCATACTTTGAAAGTGTCTTTGCATGCTCTGCTGTGTTTTTTGTAACAGGCGCAGCTATCTGTATTTTCACACCCGCGTCTGACGCTTTCTTTAGAACATTAGTATGATTTTCCACAAGCTCCGCAAGGCCGTTTTCTGTCGTCATGAGCTTTATTGACTTTTTGGCATTCTTCATCATCGTCTCAAGCTGCTGCAGCATTGCATAGCGACCTTTCAAAGCACCTGTGAGATCCTCAGGTTTAACGGTTTTTATGTTATCCTTGTGTATCCTTTCCAGTTCTTTGATATGCTCGCTCTTTACAAGGCGGTCCACCTTGTCGCTCGTTTCCACAGCTTCCTGCTGGACCTTTTTCTTAAGACGTTCAAGAGCTTCCCGAGGTTGGATTGCAACGTATTTCATTGGCTTGCCTGGCTGGACTATGACAAAGCCTCTGTCAGCAAGTGATTCAAGAACATCGTAGCATCTTGATCGCGGAACATTAGAAATATCAGAAAGTTCACCGGCCGTAGAAGAGCCGCGTGAGAGCAGAGCTACCCATAGATTNNCACGTTTGAACTGCGGGAAAATCACGAAAAAATTAAAAAATTAAGCAAATCTTTTATGCTGGTTCTAGAACCAGCCGCCCTTCTTCTGCTTTGCTTCCTCTTCCTTCTTTTTCTTGTCCAGCATGTCCACGACTTCCTTTACCTTTTCGATTTCCTTCTTGTCGTTCCCTATTCCCGAGGAGTTTCCGACGCCTATAATTATTATTTTGTCGCTTTTCTTGGTGCGCCTTACAGCCCTTTTTATGAAGTCTTGGACAACCGGTACCGAATCATATACATCTTTTGTCATTGGTATTATTGCATCTGTCATCCCAACTTTGACAACAATGCTGTCTATGGGCATCTTCTTCGCCATAAGGAAATTTTCTATCATTTCCCTCTGGCCCCATCCACCCATCGCAAAGCCGACGCCCTCAGCAACAGAGCCGGATTTTTCGCCTTCCAGCTTCTGAGCCGCGTCTATTGTGATTATCCTTGCAATTTTGTTCTTTTTCATTATAGCAGCTATTGCCTCGTCGTCTCTGCCCAGATGAGGAGAAGGACCTTTTGCCTTAAGCACAAAGCATTTTCTGCCTTCTATTACTGTTGTGCTTGCCATTATGTCTTCAGCTATTTCCTTGCTCTTTTCCATGTACGATGCGGCAACGAGAGGGCCTATGGAATCGCCTATAGGCCAGCCATTGACAAAGGCTTCAGCGCCCTTTATTTCTGATTCTGCTATTTTCTCGATTATAGGCAGCTGCATCTGAAGTATCATAGCGATCTGCAGATTTTTGAATTTCTTTGCCATTTCCACATAGTGGCGCACGATCTTTGATATTTGCCGTAATCCAATGGTCGCCCTTATACCATAGTTTATCTCCTGCTTTTCACTGTAACTTTTGTCTCCAGCCACTTCCTCCACAAACTCGTCAAAGCGGCTTTCCATTCCCCTTATTGTGTGGTCTATCTTTTTGACAAGCCCGTAGGGATCGATGTTGGAAGGCTCGATAACAAAGAAATCGCTGAACTGCTCTATCTTGTTCTTGAGTTCCTTGGAGACATTCTTATCCACTTTTCTTGCGGTGATTTTCATAGCATCCTGTGACATGGTTTCTATCCGCACAGCTGACTGCTCTATTTTGTAGATGAGCTGAGACAGCATAATTCTTGGATACAGAAATATTAGTGCAAAGAACAGCACAAACCAGACAACGGTTCCCGCAATATCAGTTTGAAACAACATAATTAACACACCCGAATTAGCTTTACTAAAAACAATAGAACGTAACATTTAAATAAGCTCCTTTCTTTTCGAAAAAGAAAGTAGCTTGTCTGCGAAAAGCTCTGCTTTTCGAGACCTCAGAAACTTTTTGTTTCTGCAGGTAGTCAAAGAAAAATATATTATATTTAAACAATGGCATCTAATTTAGAATCATGTTCGACTGGAAAATAGTTGTGACCATAATAATAGTTCTGGTGCTCATTACAGGCTATGTCGGAACTAATCCCATGGTTTCCGGATTTTTTGATGCTATCGGCGGAAAACTGTCCTCTTTGACTGGTTCCCCTCAGTCAGGTGTTGAGTTTACACTCAAAACCGACAGCTACCCTGCTATAGATTTTTCAGCAAAAAAACCAGCCAACTTTACTGTTATCGGCAGCACAACAGCAACCTTGAAGAGTGGTACATTTAGAACAAATGTTAGTATGTCAGTTTATGATTTTACCGGATCAGGTTCCATGAGAGGTAATGAGCTGATTCTCAAAGGTAAAATAGGAAAAATAGAGCTCCCGGAAATAACCGTAGCTGTTCAGGAAACAATATCATCAAATTCGACCTTCACTAGCATGTCTGCTGATTACCTTACAGCAAAAGATATAACAATAAAAGGCACAACAGGGACACTAACCGCAAGAGGTGCCACGACCCAGTTTTCCGGAGATATAACAATAACTTCGCCATCAGGCAGCTTTGAATTTTACAAGAACAATGCAGTATTCACGCTTTCCGGAAGCGCCAGCAAGATATCAATACCGAGTGCCGGAATAAATATAGGATAAAAATAAGTATCTTCAAGCGACAGGCTCATTTTTTTGTGAGACAAAAAATTTTCCATACATGTCCCTTAAAAGCGGCGGCAAGTTCTGTTCTGTACACGCCCTAAAATTAAGATCAATGGAACTGTCAGGACTGTCTAGAAATACACCCACGACTGATTTTATATCGCTCTCATGAACATTAAAATAATGACGACCGTCTTCATGCCCTATGTAAAACGAACTGTATGAACTATAACGACGAGCAACAATTACACGGTCTCCAAAACATTTAATTCGCGCAGATTCAGGGTGACGTCTTAGAGCACTATCATCCACTGAAACGATATAACTCATACGTAACAGATAAAATATAATTATTTAAATTAGTCTTCTTCCCGTTTCTTTTTCTTTTTGTGCTCTATTACAGGCAGCGGCGTTATATGACTGCTTTTTGGCTTTTCTTTTGGAGCTTCTAATTCAAGATAGTCCTTCTGCCAGCTGCTTGGTCTTCTTTTTTTCTGGATTGCAGAAGCGAATCTTATCTGCTGCTCCTTCTTCTGCAGTTCTTTCTCGCGCTCTTCCAGCTCTTTTTCCCTCTTCTTATCAGTTTTGACCGGCTTTTCCTCCTTTTCGTCTTTGACCTTCTTTTCACCGCGCGGAAGAGGAACCTTCTTGGCAGCTTTTTCCGCCATCCCTAGGACTTTATAGATTGATTTGCCAACCAGATAGACAAAATATACCGTGAGGCCAAGCAGTATGAAGGAAATCATGGAGTCGCGGTCAATCGGTATATCAAATCCAAAGAACCTGTTCATGACCACAGGAAACAGTATGGCTGCAATGACTATCCAGACAGCGTTGAGAATTATGGAGAACGCTTTTTTCATGGACACAACAAAAAGTATGAATATTATCAACAGCAGGAACGCGGTCGTAGTGTTTAGATTTGAAAGAAATTCAAATGCCATAAAATTAATTGCGCCGCCGGTATTTATCGTTATGAAAGTAGTTTAATACTACGGTCTTTAAACCGTTCATTACTCTACTTTCATGCGAAAATACTTCGGGCTTTAGAGCTCGCGCCGCAAGAAACCTCACCCAGTTTACTGGGTAGATGAATTGCTCATAAATTTCAAAGCGCGAGCTTCTTGTTCTGGAAATAATAATAAAAAGCAGGAAGCGACTTCCTGCAAAAGATAATCCCAATTACTTGTAGGGTTCGCTTCCTTAAAAACCTTTGAGAGGCGATTCAATGAACGTAGAATTGATTAGCGGTAGTCATAGCGTTGGCGAGACAAACCTGCATTTGCAGCTTACGCCAGCGTACAGGAAGGACATATTTCGGGACGATGCCGTGCGCATCCTGACAAGAGACTATCTGCTTTCAGCAGCACGAAGGCACAAGTTTGAAATCACGGCAATAGGATTCGGTAATGAGCACACACACTTGTTCGTGGCAAACTGGAAGAACTTCAGCGTGGCAAAGCTTGCGCAGCTGCTGAAAGGATTTTCCTCGAGAATGATGCGCAAGCTTCACAGAGAGCTGTTCAGCGAAGACTTATGGGGAAAGAAGTTCTGGAGCGCAGGTTACTTTTACAGGACAGTGGGCGCGGTTAATTCGGCTACCGTAAAGAAGTATGTAGCTGAATCGCAGGACTATGGCTACAAAGGAAGCGAACTGACAAAACAGAGA
>DUFR01000002.1 GCA_013331845.1 Candidatus Aenigmatarchaeota archaeon
TTGTTGTACCATCAACCCGTCAACAAACAGGAATAGACTTCATGCTAATAGTACTCATAGCTTCGATAGCTGTTATTGTTGTAGTGCTCGTATACCTTCTGCTTCCACCCAAAGAACAACAACAAAAAAGCTGGGTCCCGGAAGAAAAGCAAAAGAAAAAATTCTTTGACAGATTTAAGAAAAAAAATAATAAATTAAAATGGTAACTATGCAAAACAAATTAAGTTCTAGGGACAAAGCAGTGGTAATAGGAACATTGACATCGTTTCTTGTATCGTTCCTTGTGTTGCGGCTTAGCGGTTTTTCAGCGTCGACCATGGTGAATTCCCAAAACTACATTGTCAAGACAATGATTCTCAGTACTACGGGCATGACAACACTTGGCGCGCTTTATACAGCACTGAAACCGTTTACCTATGTTTTTATCAGCCTTGTATTTTTTACTCTAGCTATTTCTATTCTGAGTTATTACGGCTGCAAGAATTATAATAAACGAGTCGGCATAATAGCTGGTTTGCTGTCAGCAGCATGTGCAGTTATAATATTTGAAACGCTATGGGGCGCATTTCTTGCGCTTGCGGTTTTTTTATGCGGCTATTACGCACCACAATTCTCCAATACTTATTCAAAGGAGTTGAAGCGCTGGGTATTTTTTCGAACAGGATCCAATACGGCCGGAAAAGTAATGTTCATGGCCAACATACTGATTTCACTCGGGCTTTTTTTTGCTGTTTTGCAAAGCCAGGCAACATACGAAACAATGTTCCGCCAGGATCTGACTGATTCCATGAAGTCCATTGTCATGTCAACACCAGGTGCTTCTCTTTTGCCGCAGGATACAATTAATCAGAAAATAAATACAGCCATATCCTCATCAACGCTCTTCCAGGCGTATATAAGATGGTTGCCTGTTATGACAGCATTCGGCGCCTGGGTGGTTTTGGAGTTTCTAAGGAATGTAGTACTTGCAAATTTATCCGGCGTGTTTACCTTTATCCTGCTGAAAAAATCAGAAAACACATAAAAATTCGTATTTAAAGTCTGTTTGTAATCAAAAAAATATGAAAACCGTTTGCGAAATAGTTGCGCAGGACATTTTGCCCATTCTAAGAGCAGCAATTGCAAAGGAACTTATAAGCAGCTATAATCTAAACCAGGGCGAAGCCGCAAAGTTGCTCGATGTCAGCCAGCCAGCAGTTTCGCAGTATCTCCGTCAGCTGAGGGGAAAAAATAGTCTCATCGAAAACAAAGCCGTGGCAGTTGAAATAAAAGATATTTCTAACAAACTTTATCTTAAGCAAATGAACCAGTCGCAGCTCGCAGCTAACATGTGCAGGGTATCAAAAATAATACTTGATGACAAGCACGACAACTTTCACAAAATAGATGACTGCGCAGCTTGCAAATAAATAAAGAACGCCCAGATGGGTGTTGAATAGATTTTCAGTATACGACTTAACCACGCCTTTACCTATAACTTAATTATTTCCATTTTCCCCATAGGGCCCTTTTTTATTGAAACAAGATCATGACTTTCCAGTATTTTTGCCCATTCTTCTATCTGAATATGGTGAACATTAAGTTTTCTTGCAGCATCATCTGCACGCATCTTCCCATTTTTGCTCACCAGCTCAAAAAAAGCATCTAGGGATTTTCCAAAGCTAGGTTTTGGATCGTCTGCTATATGATCCTTCAGATCCTTTGCGGATACTGACGGGTCTTTTTCTTCCCGGGGTTTTTTACGACGTTCAGGACGAATCTCCACAAAACCTTCTTTTGCAACAAGCTGCACAAAATCCACATTTTCTTTTATTCTGTCGATCGTTGGTTTTACAAGCCTCTCGTTTATCTCCACAGCGAGATCCGGAACAGGAACCCGTTTCAGCATTTTTTTATGCCTCTCAATAAGAAAATCCCTCTCGCTTCTCAGCTGGGTATTATCTCTCTGGAGGCGGAGTATTATTTCCCTGAGCGTCACAACCGTCTGGTTCATCTTATTTACGTTAAATTCCATCCGCTTTTCCATTTCATTCATTTTTCTTTCTAAGCGTTCTACTTTTTCGTCCTTTGTGAAAAATATCATTCAATCACTGTAGAGCTATAATTATGAAATCCTTTTAAACCGCAATACAGGGGTTTTCCTATGACAATACTCAATTGATCGCTTTTATATTTCACCCGTAGGTAATAGAATAATATGGACTTTGCATCACGTCTAAGGACAATGAAAGTACAGGGCGCAACAAACATAACGCTGGAATCTATGAGGCATCTGAAAACTTTCTCAGAGAAAAACGGCTTTGGAAAGAAATTTGATGCAGAATGCAGAAAACTTATAGCTGCCAGGCCGACCGCTGTTGTCCTGCACAATGCGATGGAACGGGTAAAAAAAGAGAAAACCAGAAAAAATATAGACTGCATAATAAATGATCTTGCTGAAGCAAAAGAAAATGCTGCAAGGAATTCAGGAAGAATATTTTCTAAGAGAAAAACGGTTCTCACACATTGTCACTCAAGCTACGTAGTAGCATCTCTTGTAAAAAACAAATCAAAAATAAAAGAAGTTATAGTTACCGAAACCCGGCCGCGGTACCAGGGCGTTATTACAGCCAAGGAACTTCTGGCAAAGAAAATAAAAGTATCTTTTATTGTTGATTCGGCCATAAGCGACTTCATAGGAGAGTGTGATGTTGTGTTTGTGGGTGCCGATGCTCTTAGAAAGGAAGGTCTCGTAAACAAAGTTGGCACACACCCGCTCGCTGTCGTAGCAAAGGAAAACCACAAGCCGCTTTATGTCGTCACATCAACTTTTGCCATAGACAAGAGGAAAAAGATTTTTATGGAAGAGAGACAGGCTTCGGAGCTGGCACACAAAAACCTAAAAGGGGCAAAAATCTATAATCCGGCATTTGATATTACGCCGTGGAAATACGTAACCGGCGTTATAACCGAGAAAGGCATCTCTAAGCCAAAGAAGCTGATAAAATGAAGATGAAAATAAAAATTATGAATTTGGACGCAGGCGGAAAATCCATAGGAATAATAAACCATAAGGACGCCATGACACTTGGCGTTCATCCGCTGGATAGAATAGTAATTAAAAAAGGAAAACGAAAAGCCACCATAACTGTTGATACAACAAAAAATTTTGTCAAGCAGGGCACTGTTGTTGTTTACAATGACGTAAAGGCTTTAATGAATCTAAAGAGCGGAGATACAGTAGATGCCGAGCCAAGAAAAATTCTCCTAAGCAAAGCTTACATACGAAAGAAGACAGATGGCCAGGAACTGAACTACGAGGAATTAAGAGAAATAGTTGACGACGTAATAGCAAGAAACCTGAATGATCTGGAAATGGCATCTTTTGTGACAGCATTGCATATTCATGGTCTTACCATGAACGAGAGCATGGCTATGTCAAAGGCTATGATAGCTACTGGCAAAAAAGTAAAATTTACAGGTACCGTAGTTGATAAACATTGCTTGCCTGAGGATATTCCTGTTATTGTCAAAAACTCCGGGGAAACCAAGGTTGAGAATATAGGAGAAATAATAGACTCTATTTTCGAGACTTGCTCACCTTCTGATATAACAAAAGATGAGGTTTCAGAATTCACTGACAGAAATCTTAAAAACCTGCATGTTTTAACTCATGATAATGACGGCAATGTAAAATTCGTCCCAACTAGCGGCGTCTTTAGGGTAAAATCCCCAAAATATCTTGAAGAGATAGAACTAATCGGGAACAGAAAACTGCGTTGTACTCGTGAGCACACAATATTTGTCCTTAAAAAAGGTAATATCGTAAATATCCCAGCAGGACTAATAAAAGTAGGAGATTATGTATTGGTTCCATCAGGATTTTCAAACAACAATAAAATAGAAGAGATTTCGCTTGAAAATTTCAAAACTGGAAAAAGGAATTATAGAAATTTCCCAAATAAAATAAAGATCACAAAAGAATTTATGAGACTTATAGGCTATTATATTTCTGAAGGTTTTACGAATTATCAGGGAGTTTTCCTTAATTTCGGATCTCATGAAAAAGATCTGATAGAAGACAGCATAAAATGCATAGAAACGGTATTTGGATTCAAACCGACTAAAAATTATCCACACCCGACAGCAATCAGAGTATGCATGTATAGCCAAGTTCTTTCCGAAGTTTTTAATAAAATCATGAAGGCGGGTAATGATGCATTAAACAAAAAAATACCTGGATTTCTTTTCGATGTTTCAGATGAGATGAAAAAAGAATTTCTCAGAGCACTCTGCATGGGAGATGGTCATGAAAGACGTGGATATGAAGAAATATATGTCACGTCGTCAAAAAAACTCGCAACAGATATTCAATACTTTTTAGCACTTTTAGGAATTTCGGCTTCTATTTCGGAAATTAAAGAATCTAAAAGAGAGTTTAATTTAAAATCGGGCCCTTATAACTCCAAGACTCAGAAATCATACTATATTTATACACAGGCACGTGAATTGTTTGGCGGCAGACAAAAAGCAAATGTGTCATTTATTAACCTACTACCTATTCGGGAGTTAGGTGAAATAGATTCTTCGGAAATTGGATGGGAATTTAGACGTGATTTGAAAAGACAAGAGTATATGACGAAGCAGAAGCTAAGCAAGATTATAGGAAAAATAAAAAGCAACGATACTAAAAAACTTATTACTGGCAACCTTTCAGTCTTAAGGGTTAAAAATCGGAATAAGATAGAATCGAAATCAAAATACATTTATGATTTCAAGGTAGATGGATACAACAGGTTTATAGCCGGAACTGGACCGATGTGCGTCCATAACTCTATTGGCGGTGTTCCAGGAGACAAAACATCTATACTGGCAGTTCCCATAATCGCTTCCGCAGGATTGACCATACCAAAAACTTCTTCTCGTTCGATAACATCACCGGCAGGAACAGCTGACCGGATGGAAGTGTTGGCACCGGTTGAGTTTGATACGGTCGGAATTAAAAGAATTGTTAAAAAAACTGGTGGATGCCTGGTATGGGGAGGTGCTGTTGATCTGGCACCAGCTGACGACCTTTTCATAAGGATAGAACACCCCCTTGGCCTTGACCCACTTCTTTTGCCATCAGTTATGAGCAAGAAAAAATCTGTCGGCTGCAGATATCTGATTATCGATATTCCCACAGGCTCTGGCGCAAAAATGGAGAAGAAAGAAGACGCAGAAAAGGTTGCGGCGAGTTTTAAAGCCCTTGGAAACAAGCTCGGCATAAAAGTCGAGTGCGCAATCACACGCGGAGACCAGCCAGTTGGATATGCCATTGGACCCGCACTTGAGGCTAGGGAGGCTCTGGAAGCGATTATGGGAATCTCTAGAAGTGATGTCATTGACAAGGCAACGTCTATTGCCGGCTTGCTGCTAAGTATGGTTGGGAAGGGAAGCAAAAAAACCGCCGAGGCGCTTATCAAAAACGGGAAAGCTGAAAAAAAGTTGCGTGAGATTATAAAAGCCCAGGGCGGAAATCCCGACATAAAACCGGAAAACATACGGGTGGGACCCTACAAGTGCGCTGTAAAATCAAAAACCGCCGGCGTTGTTGCAGGAATAAGTAATGCATCACTCGTTGATATATGTCGATCTGCCGGTACGCCTCAGGATCATGGTGCAGGAATCCTGCTGAACAAAAAGATAAATGACACAGTGAAGAAAGGAGAAACCCTGTTCACTATATACTCTGAAAAGCAGCAAAAACTCGCAGCGGCGGTAAAAACAGCAAAGTCTTATGAAATATACGACATACTTTCCGGAAAAAGAAAAATGCTGGTAGAAAAGTTATGAAAATCGTTTAAAAAAAGAGAAAATGATTAATTATGAAAAAATTTCTTCTAGTAATTCTTGATGGTGCAGCCGACGAAGGCCGCAGTGCGTTTGCTGCGGCAAAAAAACCATATCTTAACATGCTCGCATTCAACAGCGCCTGCGGCTTATGGTCAGGTCCGCACGCGCCGCATTATAATTCCAGAAGCATGTCCAGCGTCGCAACGTTGGAGATATTAGGTTATTCTTATCATGACGAGCCAGGCCGTGGTTATCTGGAGGCGCTTGGTTTGGACCTAAAGCCCGGAAAATCACTTTGCCTGAGAGGAAATTTTGCTTGTGTTGACAAAAATATGAAATTCATTGATCGCCGCGCCGGACGTGATGAACACGGACTTGATACGTTTGTCAGGGATATCAATAAAAAAATAAAACACATAAACGGTGTAAAAATAAAGGTTCACCGGCTCGTTGGTCATCGCGTAGTTGTCGTGCTTACCGGCCGAGGATTGGACAAACACGTAACCGACAGCGACTATGGTAATAAGTCACAGAAAATAAAACCACTTGAGCATGGAGCAAAAAAAACAGCTGAAATCCTTAACATTTTTGAAAAGCAGGTTCATTCCCTGCTATCTGGCCATAAGATAAACAAAAAAAGAAAGGTCCCTGCCAATTACATGATTTTGCGTGGCGCAGGCTTAGCCCAGCCCGTGAGAAGCTTCAATAGCAAATATAATGTGAAAGCATGTTCTATCAGCGGTGTTAACATAATACGCGGCATTTCACGGTACCTTGGTATAAGCATTATCAATATGCCTCTCAATCAGCTGGAAAATGACCTTCATCTGCGCGCAAGAAAGGCGATAGAGGCATTGGACAGATATAATTTTGTAATACTGCACATAAACGGCGCCGACACATACGCCCATGATAAAAATTTCGCCGCGAAAGTGAAGTTCCTCGAAAAGGTTGATGCAGAAGTTTTTTCCCAGATAACAAAAATACGCTCGATAAACATAGCAGTTATAAGTGACCATGTTACAAATTCAAAGATCGGCGAGCATGTTTTTGGTAATGTACCTTTCCTTATTTATCGTCCCGAGGAAGATATAGAAGAAGAATGTAGATTTGATGAAAAAAGCTGCAAAGGAAGTTTCATAGCCGATAATCCAATGAAAAAAATTTTGTATGCGTGATAAAATGTACATAATAAAAGCCGATGGAAGAAAAGAGGAGTTCAGCGAAGAGAAGATAGTAGGAACCTGTGTAAGAGCCGGAGTGTCAAATGCCGTCGCCAGAAGGATAGCAAAAAAGGTGGCCGGATCTGTACAAAACGGAACGACCACACATAAGATATATACAACGATTCTTGACGAACTCGACAAGGCAAGTGGTCATTCACTCTTCGCCTTGAGAGAAGCCGTTGCAAATCTGGATCCCACAACGTTTGAATTGTATGTTAAAAAAGTTCTGGAAGCGCACGGTTACAAATGCACATGGAACAAGCTTATACAGGGCATGTATGTCGAGCATCAAGTTGACCTAATAGCGACAAAGGAAAAAACCTTTCTGATAGAGTGCAAACGCCATTTCAACCCCCACCGCTTTACCGGCCTTGGCATATGCCTTCAGGTGGATGCGCGGCTCAATGATATAGTGACCGGAAGCAAAAATGGCAAGAATAATTACAAATTTGACGCTGCATGGGTCGTTACGAACACGAAATTTTCTGAACATGCCAAGCTTTATGCAAAGGGCATAGGAATACGCCTTACGGGCTGGCGCTATGAGAAGGAGTTTTCGCTTGAAACCCTCATCCAGAGCAAAAAAGTACTTCCTGTTACAATATTGAAAACAGACATAGCAGTCCATCATCAGCTTATTAACAAAAAGATAATAACCCTTCAGGATTTGCTGCGTGAAAAGCCTAAAATACCAAATTTAAAGGATTTGGTAGCCCAGTCAAATTCGCTGTTGGACAAGCTTTAAATATAGACCGTGAAGTATAGGTTATTTGTTATGAGGGATCAGAGCTTCGACTTATCGAGGAAATAACATATCGAATCTGGTTACTTATACGACTCTGGCAGAGGAGAATCTCAGGCTTAAGACCACGTCTTAAGTTGGTGTCCTTAGTGATACCTTAATGAGCTCTGAATCATGCCAGAGTCTATCAAGATTAAATAGTAGAAACCACTTCTAAGTGACAAAGATTTATAAAGACTTTGGTGATAGTTCTAGCTATGCCAGGGATACAAACAGCTGAACAGATAGAATTGCCGCCTTTGAAAGGCTTCTATAGAACGCCATTCGGCTTTTACGTGGCAGACCACAAGGCACCTACTGGAAAACCTTCACCAGAAACACAGGAATGGTTATACCGAGACGGCACAGCGCCGATACCTAATACTTACTGGTCGCACGTGGCAACATTAACCGATGAAGGACTTAATGCAATAAAAAATTCTGATATAAGGGAAGAAACAAGAAGCGCACAAGAGCTTATGCTGGCACTCCCTGCGCAATTTGTCGGGTTAATGACAATAGGAAATAAGATTCTTGTGGAGCCTTACGTTAATGGTGTCCCGGCTGTAAGGGTTCTTCCCAAAAAACTTGCAGCAGGTCCGATAGAAGTTTATGATCATGATGTTAGCAAAATTGTTATTGGCGAATTGCAGCAGAAATATAATGATGCAAGACGATACATAGACGAATCAGCAAAAGAAGGTGATGTACGATTTGCGGTTCGTNNTGCTGAGAGACTTGGAAGATATAGAACAAAGAACCACAGCAATAAGAGAATCACTTAAATAATTTCAGGGTTATTTCTATTTGTCCTGCCAACGCAGACGTGTTCTATACGGATGTGTTTGCGGACCTGAACCCTACGCTCTTTCATAGATGAAATCATGGGTTTTCTATGATTGATGACATGAAATACAGAAGCGATAGCTGTAGGAGATAAAGCTAAAGCTTCNNCGACAATCCAAATCGCTATAGGCGCTTCAACGTCAACAGAATAGAAAAAATATTCTGGCGTAAATCTCGACTACGGACCTCGGAACTCGAAATTATAGAACAGAATTGAATCGTGCTCTTTAACGAAAATCCGAATGTGGCTGGTCTCAATGATTCAGGCGNNCCCACAGAAGTAGCGGTCAGCAACACGGCAGCATATTTCTTTGTTCTTGGTGTCTGATTTTTTATAAAATCCGGCAGCCTTTCAGATTCCTTTAGTCCTGTGAAATCCCTGTAAGAATCAAGCGTATAACCTGTTACAGGACCTGAAAGCAACCCCATTACAGCTACTCCGACAGTTCCTATTGCAATCTCCTTTATACTCCGTGAGCCTGCTGCATAATAAAATGGTGGCTGCAAAGCTGCAAGGTAAACAAATGTGTACAATGTGTCATGTAAGGTTTTGGCACGCTCACTTGCAGCGTCTGTTATCCCGAACATTTTCTTTGACAAATCCCTTCCTTGAGCATAAAGACTGCCAAATCCTGCATATGTCAGCGCCGAACCTAGCATTCTTGCGTGCATGGAGGTTTCGCCGGACATCCCTGCCGNNGCGCCTCAAAAATTTTCTTCATACACAAGACATAATAAAAGACTTCTTAAAATAATCAGATTTTCTTAATTTTCTCAAGTAGCTGACACGCCTTGCAAACCTCTTGCGATGAAGGTTCGCCACATTTTGAACAGTCTTTTATATCCCGGGAGTCTTTTACAAATGTCACTTTTTCGCCGAATTTAACTATTTGATTCTTAGTGCCGGGGTGTTTTGCTTCCATTTCATTGATAATTGTCTGGACATCACGGCGGACATTGTCAAATGAGTAAGGACATTCACCTTCAAAATAGGGTATGTTATTTACAACAGCATAAGCAACCATTTCTTTTTCAGGAATATTTTTGAGTGGCTTTATCCTTGGCACGAATTTATTGCTGCCGCTCTTTCTTTTTATTCGGTCAACATCGCCGCGCATGACATTCATCATTATGCTTTGCGCCTCATCGTCCAGATTATGACCCACA
>DUFR01000040.1 GCA_013331845.1 Candidatus Aenigmatarchaeota archaeon
CTCTTTAGAATGCGCCTTTTTATCGTCATGCCGCGCTTATTTGACATGAGAAATAGCTCGTTATGCTTTGGAAAAGATTTTTCTACCTCTATGACAGGCATGGGTCCCTTTTTCTGGAGGAATTTTTCAAACTCATTTATATTTCCGAGCTCCGGCTTTCTGAGACCCTTTATCCAGTGATAAGCAGCAGAATAAGAAATATCAAGCTGCTGCGCTATGTCATTTATGCTTTTGCCTTCGCTATGTAGTTTGAGGGCCTCATCATACTTTTTGCCATAAAGCTGCCGTCCTCTTCTCATAACCATAATTATCAATTGGTGGTTTGAAATTAAATAGGAAAGGAGTTAGAGGATGGCTCAAAAGCTACCCGTAAGGTCATAGCCGAAGCTCCCGCTGGGACGATCTTATCATCGCCATCCGAAAGATTGTAGTGTAAAAAGTATTAATATGGTGTTTCTCCAAGTGTTATCATGGCAAGAAAATCAAAAAACAATTTCCATGGAAAAGTGAAGAAATACCAGCTCAATAACACAGAAAAGGTCCTGTTGTTCATAATCGGGTTATTTGGTTTCATCCTGTTCTGGAGAGGCCTTGCAATCGTTATGGGCAGCATACCAATGCTTAACAACCCGCTGTTTCTTGTGGTATTAGGTTTTGTTATTATGTACACAAGCGGTCTGCTTATAAAACTTGGGAAGTAAGATTATAGTATGACTATCGACGTCAACGTACAGGAACTTAAACCGCTGAAAAACTTCGGTGACGGCTGTCCTGGCTGTGGTACTCTGCTTGGATTAAAGCTGCTTTTACAATCTTTAGACAATATAGTCCTTGTGAATGCAACAAGCTCTGTAACACCTTTTATCAAGGTAAACGTGCCCATGATTCACGCCGGACTAAACGCTGCTGCCGTGGCACGTGGCGTTGCGCGGAGCCTGGACAAAAAAGCAGGTACAAAAGTCGTTGTTTACGCCGGTGACGGCACAACCGCCGCAAGTATCGCGTCACTCATGAATTCAACAGAAGACATAATTTATATTTGTGCTAATAACCAGTCGAACCGGATGGGAAGCAGCTACGCCGCCCAACTTTCACATACTGCCTATACTGCCACTGCTTGCGTCTCGCATCCGCAGGATTATATAACAAAACTAAAGAAAGCCGCCGCAATGCCTGGATTCAAATTCATAGACCTCCTGTGTCCCTGCCCTACAGCCTGGGGTTACGAGGCTTCAAACACCATGGAAGTGGGCCGTGTCGCTGTCGAGACAGGTGTCTGGCCTCTGTATGAAATAGAAAACGGCGCAGCAAACCTGACAAAAAGGCCAAACCGCCTTGATACTGTAGAACACTTCAAGCAGGCACAAAAGAACATCGCAATCAATCCTAACACACAGGAAATTGTAAACAAGAACTGGAAGTCGCTCACCGAAGGCAGAGTTCCATAGGTAAAGCAGAGCGTATTCTAAGGTAAAAGTCTGTTGACGTGCTGCTTTTTGATTGTATTAACTATAGGTATGATTATCGCCGTGAGAAGTGTCATGAAATGCATGACACCTCTAGCTGACCTTTTCGCTAAAGGTCTACGGCGATGATCATCACAAGAAGGAGCGTAGCTCCTTCTGTGCAGACGAATCTTTGATTCGTCTTGCATACGTCAAGTTAATACAATCCTACTTTTTCCACTTACTTACGAATTTATACGCGCCTTAGTCAAGATAATATCATGGACAACATCAATTACTTCTTCAATCCGAAAGGCATTGCTGTCATAGGTGTTTCAAGAAATCCGAGAAAGTTCGGTCATATAATTTTTCGTAACCTGCTGGAAAAGGGTGCCTGTCCTGTTAATCCAAACGCATCAGAAGTCCTGGGAAAAAAATGCTATGCCTCAGTGAAGGAAATAAAAAATAATATTGATCTTGCTGTAATAGCGGTCCCGGCAAAATTGGTTCCTGAAACAATTAAGGACTGTCGTGAAAAAGGTGTCAAAGCAGTTGTTGTGATTACCTCAGGCTTCGCAGAATCCGGCCATCCGGATGAAGAGGAGAAAATAAGAAAGCTAAAGGGTGATATGCGCATAGTGGGTCCGAATGTAATAGGAATCTATGATGCGCATTCTGGAATTGACACTGTCTTTAACCTGCGTCATCGCCAGCAGCGACCAAGAAAAGGCAACATATCATTCATAAGCCAGTCCGGCGCCTTTGGTTCTGCTGTCCTTGATCTGGCAGCCTATGAGAATCTTGGTTTTGCAAAATTCGTTTCTCTTGGAAACATGCTGGATGTAAATGAAACCGACATGATTAGTTATCTTGCATCCGATGAAAAAACAAAGACCATAACAATGTACCTTGAGGGGTCAAAGGATTACAGGAAGCTTTTCAGTGTGCTGAGAGCAGCGACAGAAAAGAAGCCTGTAGTGGTTGTCAAAGCTGGAAAGACAGAAGAGACAAAAAAAGCCGTGGCGTCTCATACTGCCTCCATGGCTGGCGAGGCAAAAATATTCAGCGGTATGCTAAGGCAGGCTGGTGCCCTTGAAGCAGCAGGGACCGAAGATATGTTTGACATGGCCAAGGCATTTAACCAGCCGCTTCCACACAACAATCGTGTTCACATAGTAACAGATGGCGGCGGTTTTGGCATAATCGCAGCAGATGACCTGATTGCAAAAAACATGCGTCTGGCACAGCTTAGCCCTGCAACCCTGAAGGAAATAAAAAAACATGTGCCTGACTATGCCACTTTGTCAAACCCCCTGGACCTGACCGGCGATGCTGACACAGAACGCTATAAAAACGTGCTTCCTCTGGTGTTAGCAGATAAAAACGTCGACATGGTCCTAGTTATACTGCTTATGCAGATATCCTCTCTGGATCAGAAGATAGTTGATGTTCTGGCAGACATGAAGCGATTCAAAAAACCAGTGTTTGTCTGTATGACCGGCGGTGAATACACATCAATACACCGCAGGATGCTCGAGGAAAAGGGTATACCGACCTATGAAGCTCCTGAGCGCGCCATTACAGGAATAAAAGTACTTAATGATTACGCGCAGATAAAAAAGAGGCAATAATACAAGAAAATCATGATAATTCGTATAACCTTTATATACCCTACCTCACCAAAGAAATAATAGAGTGATTAAATGAAAGGTATTACACCCGTAATTGCCATTATTTTACTGTTACTTATAACAATCTCCATGGTAGGCTTTGCCTTTGTCTGGTTCCAGCGTGTAGCTTCAACAGCCACACAAGCAACCGACGAGCAGCTAACGGCTCAGTTAAACAAGCAAGCGCAGCAAATAAAACTAGAGGGTGCTTCTGGGACGACTGTAACTCTTAGAAGTAATGGAAATGTCGCATTGCCAGTAGGTAGTATTGTGTTATTTGTAAACGGCTCATCGGCAACAAGCGGCAGTTGTCCGTCTGTTTCAGTTGCTGCTGGCGGAATCTTCACATGTACAACAACTGTCGGCATATGCTCAGGTACAAGTACTTTGCGTGCTTCTTCATCTGGAAACACAGATCAGTGGATATGCTAAAAGCCCGTTTCTTTTTTAGAAATTTTTGGCTAGCCAAAGCGTTCCGCCTTAAATCCCGGCTTCTTTTCTTATTTCCTCTATTCTATCTGTCTTTTCCCAGGTAAAATCAGGATCTTCGCGGCCAAAGTGTCCATAGGCTGCTGTTTTTTTGTAAATAGACCTGCGAAGATTGAGATGTTTTATGATTTGTGATGGCCGTAGTGGAAATGCTTTTTTGATAATCTCTGCTATTCTTTCATCAGAAGTCTTACCTGTACCATATGTATTAACGTGGACACTGACTGGATCAGCAACACCTATAGCATAAGCTATCTGCACCTCGCATTCGTCCGCCAGGCCAGATGCAACAACATTTTTTGCAACATAGCGTGCCATATAGGCGGCGCTTCTGTCAACCTTGCTTGGATCCTTGCCGCTAAAGCATCCGCCGCCATGGCTTCCATAGCCGCCGTAAGTGTCAACAATTATTTTCCTGCCTGTGACTCCTGTATCGCCAGCAGGACCGCCAAGAACAAAGCGTCCAGAAGGATTAACGTGATAAATGGTTTTGTTGTCTATCCATTTCCCGCAAACATGCTTGATTATCTTTTCTATTATAGTGTTTTTGATTTCTTCATTACTTACTTCCGGGTCATGTTGTGTTGAAACAACAATAGTATGAGCCCGCTTTGGCTTTCCGTTTTCATATTCGATAGTGACCTGTGACTTTCCATCGGGCCGGAGCCATTTTATCTCTTTATTCTTGCGCATCTCTGCCAAACGCAGGCAGAGTTTGTGAGCAAGGCTTATTGGCAGCGGCATGAGTTCAGAAGTCTGGTTGCAAGCGAAACCAAATACAAGTCCCTGATCGCCTGCTCCAAGATTTTCATGATCAACATCCTTTACAACAGCCTGCGCAATGTCTGGCGACTGCTCATGTATTGCAACCATGACACCACAAGAATCAAAATCAAAGCCATATTCGCCATTCGTATAACCCGCCTCTTGAATTGTTTTTCTTATTACGCCCTGTATGTCAATGTAAGATTTTGTTGTAACCTCGCCAGCAACTATGCAAAGACCCGTTGTAACAAGCGTCTCGACAGCTACACGGCTATAAGGATCATTCTGGTAGAAAGCATCAAGCAGTGCATCGCTTATCTGATCGCAGATTTTGTCAAGGATGGCCTTCAGTTACTGATTCAGATGTGAAGAGATAATTTTCTTTCATCTTAGGCACATACACCACCCCCTTTCTGTAAAGTATTCATAACAAAGAATATTGATTTTAGTTTAATAAATGCTATTGGAACAAGATGTGAACTGTAAATTGTAATTGAAATGCATTTTAAAAGCTACCCAGAGGAAAATATATTATGCGGCTCTGGTTTATTACTGCATTAATTATCCTATTGAATTCCGTCTACGTCTACGGACTTGTAATAAACGAGATAATGTACAACCCTCTAGACAGTGATACCTACCACGAATGGATTGAACTATATAACAACGACACTGAAACCTACAATCTTACGGGCTGGAAACTGCGCACTGAGAGTACAGATCACTCGCTGAACATACCGCCTGAAAACGGTGGCCAAGGCACAATGCTCCTGCAGCCAGGCTCCTATCTTGTCATAGTACAGAATGCGGCCACTTTTCTTAATGATTATGCAAACTATACCGGAACTGTTATAGACAGCTCATGGTCTGACTTGTCTAATTCAGCTGGCAAAATAGTAGTAATAAAGAACTCTTCTACGGTTTTTGACAATGTAACATATGTAACAAACGCCTCGGAAGGAAACACATTTTGCAGGTTAGGAAATGAATGCACGCCGACACCAGGAAAGCTGAATACTGTTCTTAATGTAACAAATAACACAACTAACTTAACAGATGTCAGGCTGGAGATTTACATCAACAGTGCAAAAGTAAATATAACTTACACAAATCTTTTCAAAATATCCATAGACAACAAGACTTGTAGTCAATTGGACAACGTAACCGTCGAGTATAACATAACACCTTTGATAAGCAGCTCGTTTACCCGTGAGGTTGGGTGTGAAAATTACACCAGTACAGGAAGTTGGACGTCTGGTGTTTCTGGAAATTATACAATATGCGGAACCATAACTAGCTCGACAACAAACAACACTAATACAACTAACGATATAGCATGCAAAATAATCGAAGCTACAGACACTCCACCACTTAGTTGCAGTCTTTCTGTTAATCTTCTGTCGCCCGACGTAGTCGACAGCAGTCAAACTCTAAACTACGACATATTTGTAAATGACAGTTTATGCAACCAGACATCTCATGATATGGTAGTGGAGTACTGGATAGAGGATATGTTCGGCTATTACGTAAAAGAAAGAGTAAACACAACCCAAGCCGTGGTATGTTCAAAAACCATAAACCGCCAGTGGACGCCAGATGACATAAGCGGAACAGAGGGATATAAAATATTTACAAAGCTAACGTCCCCAGGCTGCAGTGATGCAAGTCAAAGTGATGACAAAAGCGAAAAAATAATAGTAGTTCGTGGCACGCGCCAGCAGGATTCATCTCTGGAAATAACAAGTATATCGAACAACGAAGCCAAATATGGGGAAGATGTAAATGTCAATCTCTATGTTTTCCGGAACAGTACAAGCAAGTACTCTGTTGATATATGGATCAGAAAAAACGAAAACAAACTGAGTGAAGTCACAACATTTCACGCTAAATCAAAAAATACCAAGTACAACTTAACGCTGCCGGTTCGTATAAAACCCAACTGTGATAGTACCTATGAAGACGACACCTATATTGTATTTGCAGAGGGTCTCGACAAGAACAGCACCCGCAACATAACAATAAAAGGCATTTCTTCAGCATTTTGTAAAACTGTTCAAGTTTCGTCTGGTGGAAGCGGAAGTAGTGGAAGTGCTACTACAGCCGTTGCAAGTCATTCTCCTATGGAATTAATATCTTATCCGGAAACCGTCTACATTGGCAAGGAATTTGAAATCACTATAAAAGTAAATTCTTCTGTCAAAAAACCATTCAGCATTTATTCCTATGTATACAAAGGCAATAATCCTGTGTCAGAAGGCGGCTGGACTCCAAACAGAAAGGAAGTAACAGAGAACCTGCCGGAAATCCGTCTAAAGAACACGGTAGAAAAAGATACAGAACCAGGAACCTACAATCTGCGTATTCGTCTTAAAACTGACAAAGAAGAAGACATAACAAAAGAAGTGTACGTTGTTCAGGAACCAGTTAAAACTGTAAATAATAATATCAACATAACAAGTAACAATGAAACCCTAAGCAGCCAGAAAGAAAACAAATCATCAGTTACGGGTCTTATAGTTTCCAAGAATTCTGATATAAAAAAGTATGCCGTGATTATTTATCTCCTGTCAAAAATAAAACTTCCTAGATTATTTTAAGTCTTCCCTCCTATCTTCTAATATGTTCGTCAAGAACGAGGCCGCAATAAAAGTTGGCAAATATCTGGTTGTTGCAGACGTACACATAGGAATTACAAAGGACCTGTGGCAATCCGGTGTCTCTTTGCCAAGCCAGGTCAAAGTCATGGCTAACCGTCTAAACAAACTGAAAAAGCTAACCAAAACTACGCATCTGATTATACTCGGCGATCTTAAGCACAAAATTACCGGCATAAGTGTCCAGGAGAAAAAAGAAGTACCAGAATTTCTGAGAATGCTGAAATTCAGGAAAATAATATTAATAAAAGGAAACCATGACGGTTTCGTAGAGAAGCTGACAAAAAACATAAAAAAGGTTTCTGTGAAAAAATCCTTCGCTGTAGGGAATTATATCTTTACTCACGGCCATCGCAACGTAACCACAAAGAAGAAGATAATTATTGTCGGCCATAATCATCTCTGTGTGAAGTTTCAGGATGATGTAGGTGCGATATACAACGAGCCTGTGTGGGTTCGCGGAAAAGCAGGGGGTAGGAAGATTATTATTATGCCAGCGTTCAATGAACTTTGCGGGTATTACGCTGCGAATAGAGGCAAGTTTAATGGTCCTATAGCATCCAAATTAAAGGGAAATGCGCATGTATATCTGTTAGACGGAACAGACATCGGACGCATAAGAGACTTGAAGGTGAAAGAATAAATTACCAGTCCTTATAGAGGTTTATAAATTTGTTTTGTTTTCTAGTCATTGAAAATCCTACTCTATCTCTGAATCGCTTAATATTTTCTTTACCGTATATACCAACATGATATATGTCCCCAATATTTTTTCTGTTATAATGCTTAAAAGTAGCATTTATTTTAAATCTATTCAAAAGTTTTATTATATCAAGTGCACCATTTTTGTTTACAACAGTAAAAATTACTTCGTGTCGTCCTACGCATCCTTCACTATCATAAAATCCCCTCAAAAAATATGATACGTTAGATAATTTTTTTGTAGACTTTATAATATTTGGCACTCGCCATTTTCTAACTCCAAATGTAGATATATTTAGAAGATCATTAACAATATATTCAGGAGATATGTATGTTACTATTGTATTTTTCTTCTCTCTAAAATGGTAATTGAACTTCCAATGATATGCTAAATAAACACAGCGTAGAAATTCTTTCATGAATTCTAAGTCGTTATTACTTATTTCTAATTGGGCAAAATTCTTGTTTATATGACCATCTCCGCAAAGAACGCCTAAAATATAAGATTTTTCATTGGTCAATTTTTTAATATTCTTGGTCGGTTTGATTAATCTCCTCGTGCGTAATAGAAGTTTAACTCTTGGTGTGTTCATCGCATCTTGTTTGTTTCTTGTAGATTCACCATAAAATTCAATCCATTTTTTAACTGTAACATTAGTAACACCAAATTTTTTCCCTAACTCCTCACGACTTAGTTTATCTTTCAAATATAATTTTAGAAGTTTATTTTTATCAGGCATTGGTTTTGGTTTAAACCATGAAACACTATTATGCCCAGGTACTCTACCATAATAAATCCATTGCGATATAGTTGGTTCTGGTACGTCAACATTAAAATCATTCTTTAGAACTCTTCTGATTTTTCTATATCCAAGACCTTTTTTATTAAGGTCTATAGAGGCTCTATGAATTTGCAATTTTAAGCCAGCTGACACATCGGAATACATTTGCATAAATTAAAATAGAAAGAAGGATATTAATACTTTTATATATTTGATTAAATGTATTTAATGGTGTTATATATCTTTAAAGAATTTTTAGATAAATACTTATGTTACGGCAGAGATTGATAAATCATGAGTTTTGACAAATTAAGTCCTAAAATACAAAATTTAATTAAAGAAAAGGGTTTTTTAGAGCCGACACTAGCACAAAAAATGTCAATAGAACCTATCCTGAATAAGGAGAATGTTCTCCTGATATCCGCTACGGGTATGGGTAAAACAGAAGCCGTTATATTACCAATAATGGACATGATTAAAACAAATAGACATAAACCAATTTCTGTTCTTTACATATCTCCTCTTAAAAGTCTCAACAGAGACCTTCTTTCTAGATTATTCTGGTGGGCAGACAAGCTTGACATAGAAATTGCTGTAAGACATGGTGATACGGACCAGAAAGAACGAACATCACAAAGAGAAGCACCAAGTGATATTTTTATTGTAACACCGGAAACGCTGCAGGCCATATTAACAGGAAAGATATTTCGTGAGCACCTGAAAAATGTAAAATATGTGATCGTGGATGAAATTCATGAGCTCATAGAAAGCAAGCGTGGTGTTCAGTTGTCCCTAGGCCTTGAGCGCCTGCGTGACATAGCCGGCAACTTCCAAAGAATAGGCCTCTCGGCCACAGTAGGTTCACCAGAAATTGTAGCAGAATTCCTCGGCGAGAATGCAAAGATAGTCCGTGCTGAATCAGAAAAACGCTACGATATACGTGTAGAAACTCCGAAAATCTCTGCTAGTGACCAGGAGGTTGCAGACGAGCTTGTCATCGGCGTGAATACAACAGCGCGTCTCCGCCGCATTTATGATTTAATTCAGTCTCACAAAAGCGTCCTTGCATTTACCAATACGCGGGAAACAGCAGAAGTCATATCATCGCGCCTGACCAGATTGGACAAAACTCTCAAGCAGACCGTTCATCACGGTTCCCTGTCAAAAGAAGGTCGAATAAAAAGTGAGCAGGCTTTCAAAAAACAAGAACTAAAGTCATTGATAGCTACGAGCTCGTTGGAGTTGGGTATTGACATAGGGTCTATAGACCTGGTTATACAATACTTGTCGCCCCGGCAAGCCACAAGATTGATCCAGCGTGTCGGTCGTGCAGGTCATAAGGTAGGCGAAGTCAGCAAAGGCATAATTTTGTCCGGTGATGAGGATACTTTTGAATCAGCTGCCGTTGCTAATCGTGCCGCAAACAAGCAGCTTGAAAAAATAAAAACTCACCAGATGGCGTTCGATGTTCTATCAGGACAGATACTTGGCATGGCCTTAAGTGACTATGAACTTCCTGCGGAAAAAGTATACGAAACAGTAAAACGCTCCTACATGTACAAAGACATAACAAGGAAGGAGATAGATTCGCTGCTGAAATTCATGGCCGAACTTAGATTAATCTGGCTGGATGAACAGGATAAAATAATAAAACGTCGTCGCAAAGGTTGGACATCTTATTTCGAAAATCTATCGACAATACCAGCATCTGTAAAATTCCGCGTAATATCCATAATACAAAACGAGCCCATAGGAACTTTGGATGAAGCTTTTGTTGCCGAGCATGGTCAGTCTGGCAACAAGTTTATCTGTGCTGGCCGTGCCTGGAAAATAATACAAGTGGACAATGGAAAAGTTATTGTTGAGCCCGTGGATGACATAGAATCAGCCATACCATCATGGGAAGGCGAACTGATTCCTGTCTGCTTTGACGTTGCCCAGGACGTCGGTCGTTTAAGAAAAATAGCAGCCAGTGAAGATATTACAAAATTAAAGGCCCACTATAATGTTGACACTGAATCTGCTAAGGAAATGGTAGAAATAATGAAAAAGCACAAACCATTTCCAGTGCCAGACGACAAGACGCTCCTGATAGAAACTTACAAGGATTTTGTTATAATTCACAGCTGCTGGGGCTCGCTTGTCAATGACACGATAGGCCGCTACATCGCTTCCATGATTACAGCCGAGACCGGTGTTGCTGTCAACATGAAAAACGATCCCTATCGCATAATCCTCCAGACAATCGCAGGAGGCGAAAGGGTAAAGGAACTTTTAGAAAGTGCAGAAAATATAGAATCGCTTCTCACGTCATCCTTGGAGCGTTCCTCCATGTTCAAGTGGCGCTTTCTGCACGTAGCCCGCAGGTTTGGTGTGATATCACGCAGCGCCAAGTTCGACAAGATTAACATGAACAAGATAGTCAAGACCTACTACGACAGCCCAATCTATAAGGAAACTCTCCGTGAGCTGTTCTTAGAGAAGATGGATATTGAAAATGCAAACAAGGTAATAGAAAAAATACAAGATAAGCAAATAAAAATAATCCTGAAAAGCGGTTTGAGTTACTTAGGCGAGCTCGGTCTTACTCATCAGTTTAGCGAAGTAATGAAGCCGCGCATGCCGGAGAAGGAAATATTCAACGCATTTAGAAAGCGGTTGATTACTACCCGTGTGCGTCTTCTCTGTACNNCGTAAAGGACATAGACGTCCAACCCGAATGCCCTAAGTGCACTTCACGCTTGATAGCAATAATAAGAAAGGGCCAGCTAGGCGCAGCGGAAATAGTAAAGAAGCGCGCAAAAAAGAAGACGTTGACCGAAGAGGAGCAGCATGAACTGCAAACAATCCGCCGTTCGGCTGACCTTGTAATGGTTTATGGGAAAAAAGCAGCCGAGGTATTGGCAGGTCACGGCATAGGACCGCAAACCGCTGCACGTATTCTAGCAATGATGCACACCGACAAGGAAAAGTTTTACAAGGATATACTAGCCGCCGAGAAAAATTTCGCTAAGAATAAAATTTACTGGAAATAAAAAGATCTTATTAATCCCTTTTTATGTCTTCGTAAATAGGTTCTTCTTCTCTTAACTCACCAACAACTCTAACAATAATTGGCATACTATCAAATTCTCTAGGGTAATGTGTTCCATGAGGCAGTGGTCTTTCTAAAAATACATACAGGCACAGGTCTTCTGGTCGTCCGCTTACTGCAGCATCTCCGTGAATTTCTCGGAGAAAACCAATTGTCTGCAAGCTGCAGCCGTTCACAAAACCACTATAAGGTTCGGCAAACATGTAAGCTCTCTCAAATGCTCTTTGTTTCGCAACGACTTCGTTATTTATCATAAATATACCTACGCAGCTCTTGGCAATTCTATTGGCTCTACTCCATAAATTCTGTAATAATTTTCTATATCATCGCGAAGACTGGCTGATGGGTTAAATACATCGGCTGCCTTAGGCAAAATAGATCTGGCATCTGTAAGAGCATCGTACTTAATGTGATAATCTCTCTCAAGAACATCTTGAACCGTTCTTCCACGATCACGGCGTTCATATCTATTAACATTAGATACAAGTGCATCAACCCATATACCTAGTTCTTGCAATCTCAAAATATGTTCCATTGAAGATCCGCCTGTTGTCGTCACATCTTCTACAAGAACTACATGTTGTCCGGATATTAAAGGTCCAACAGAATATCTATTCTGGGGGTCGCCATGAGCTTTTTTGCCAGCACGCAGAACAGACGCCGGTATTGTTGAAGGGCTCTTGTAATCTATGAGATTATTCATTTCTTCGCCAAGCGGTTTCGCTCCATCAGGAACTCCAAGGAAATAATCTGGTCTTAGTCCGCGCCCTGTGCAGAAGTCGTACACGTATCTGGCAAGTTGACGCTTTAGTTCAAGAGTTTTTAATGCNNACGCGCATGGCACCAGTTATATCATCACGCATGACCAACGCTGCTTCTCTTGCTGCTTCTGAAAACTTCTTTTCTCCGAATTTAGATCTGTAAGGCTCTTGACGATATGCGAATGTTAATTTGCTGGCATTATTAACAATTGCTCCATATCCATCACTGTTAAAGTTTGGTAATGTATCTCTTCCTGTACCGCCCTGGGTGCCGTAACCAGGAACAAGAATAATTGCATTTTCCATCATTTCCCTGCACCTCACTGCCTGTTCTGGGTATGTCGCTCCTACAACCGCACCCAAAGATGAGTAACCTCGTTCTCCTTTTAGTGTGCCACCCCACTGATCAACCAGAAGTGCCATCTGTTCGTACAAAAATCTGCCGCCATGAACATCCGCAAATCTCATATCTTGTAGTTCGCCTGAAGACGGATTAGACGTCTTTGCAAGAACAACTACACCTTTGCCAAGATCTGCACATACCTTTACAAACTCACCAACACTGTCAGATCCTATATATGGACTTAGTGTCATAGAATCAACATCAAAGTTTGGGACCTGAGTGCCATCTAAAAGCTCGACAACGCCAAGATGTCCTTTTGCATAAAAGCTGGCGGTTTTCCCTATGTCTTCTCTTTTCGCATCCTCAATAACAAGAAGTCCTTTCTGTTTTGCATATCTTACAGTTCTTAAAAAAGCACGGACTCCTTCTGGNNAATGCTTCGCCGGTTGCTTTAAACAATGCCTCTGTTCTTTCACCTGGATCACGATCATATATTTTCGCTTCGTCTAAAACTTCTTTTTTAAGGTATGGTGGTAACTCAACAACAGTTGGATCAAGACCAACACAGCTTGGATTCTGCTTCGCATCTATTTCATCGAGAAGTCGGTCGGCAAAGTTTCTTGGCATAATTCTC
>DUFR01000031.1:0-20477 GCA_013331845.1 Candidatus Aenigmatarchaeota archaeon
ATACTTCGCTGTTTTAACCACGGTATAAGCATTTGGTTATACCAGAAAAGAGAATTAGCTACTGGTTCTAGTTGTAATTATAGAAGATTGGCAAAGTAGAAGTAAGACAAAAGTACAAAATAAACCCACTTTCAGATACGTAGTAAAACTTTATATAGAAAAGTAAGATATATAAGTAATGTGGAAAAGACAGGGCGACTCTGCATCTATAGCATTCTAGAAACGACCCTGCCGAGGCGATAGTTATGGAGGAAGCAAAGATATCATCCAAAGGACAGTTAGTAATACCAAAATATCTCCGTGACGCTGTAGGCATGAAAGCAGGCGATACAGTTATGATATCAAAGCTAGACGAAAAACTGATGATCATGAAAAAGCCGGCTGATCCTGCAAAGGCTCTAGTGAATTCAGGAAAAGAGGCTGCGCTGAAAAATATCCGAAGAGAAATAAAGGGCGAATAACCCTTTCTTTTTCAAAGAAAAGCCCTACTGGAAAAGAAAATATTACGAGAATGGAGTGTGTTGGTACTTGGGAAAAATATATCTTGATACTTTTGTCTTCACTGATATTTTATCCGGAGAAGAACTATCAGCAAAAGCCATTCAGTACATAGAAGAAGCAAAAAAAGTTGGCGGTGTTATTTCTTCCGTTCAGCTGACAGAGCTCGGTTTTCACCTTCGTCGCCGCAAGAGTCGCGAAAAGACAGAGGAAATCCTTTTTTATGTCCAGTCCTTGCCGAACCTGGAAATAGTTCCTGTTACCGCTGAGATAGCAAAGGACGCAGGCCTGCTGCGCGCACGCTATCGCCACATGAAGACACAGAAGAAGTTCACTTACTTTGATTGTATTCATCTCGCTACTGCTCTTGCAGCAAAGTGCACAAAATTTGTCACAGGCGACAAGGGGTTCAAAGAAGTAAAGGAAATCGAGACCGAGATATACTAGAATTTGTATTCTTCCAGCTTGTAAATCTTTGTGACAAGATTGATTTATAAATAGTCCAGATTTAAAATTAAGTATGGATGCGGTATTAGAGGAAAAACTTAGTGATGATATATTTTCCGATAATTTTGTATATTTTTCTCCTTTCACATTTGTCCTATTGTGGTAATCTGAAACAGGAATAGGTTTTACTTTTACTTCCAAACATGGCGATCTGACAAAAAAATCACCACCTATGAAATCTAAGATATACGGCGTTTCAGAAACAAAATTCGGGTTATAATCCACAATAGGTGCATTAACCCAAATATTGTCTTCAAGTTCCAGAGATATGCCAGAAGTGGATGCATAGTCGGCCAACGTAAGGGGCCTTTTTTCATGACCTTCTATAGATTTTCTAGCATTTTCTGAAACCTTCATCCCATGTGTAAAAAGACCTATCTTTAACAGTTCTATATCATTCAAAGTTCTGTCCATCAAATTCAGACTATCGTTTGACATGCTGTTTTTTGGTCTCCTTAGTGCCAAATTTAGTATAGTATCCGCTGTATTTTTTTCCCTTTAAAAATTTGTCAATGGCAAAGACTAAAGACTCGTAACTTTTTTTGTTTTCCCCAAGTTTATTAAGGTCTTTTTCATATTTTTTAATGAATTTAGCGAAATAAGAATGAAATCCTTGCGGTTGTATATCTAATCTAAACTTATTGTTTAATTTCTCTATGACTTTATCCGCAAGCAGATCGGTTGCAATTTCATTCGAATCGGATACTAGCCTTAGCTTCCCCTCTATATTTTTTCTAAATTGACTATCTGTATTAATATGAATTAATTCATGAATTATAAGTGTAAGATAAGTTTTTTTCAATTTATTTTCAAATCCAATAAATATCTTATTACTTACGACTGATCCACCGGAATAAATAGATGGAATCAGCCAGACCTCTCTTGCAGGCCATTTTATTCCTGTAGATTCTACGATCGATTTAGTAATAAAATATCCATATTTGTCGCATAGGTCCTTAATACTAGTAAAAGTGATTTCAAGCTCCTTTTGTCGCTTTTTCCATTCTTCGTTATGTAATTTTTCCGCTTTGTCTAGAACATTTTTAAATTCTTTATTAAAACTTTCCAGATCTAGCATTGGATGTCTTTCAAAAGATAATTTAACAGGTCCTGAAAATTTTATAGCTTTTTTTGTCAGTTCTTTTGGCACTTTTTCGAGAGGTCCTCTTCTAATCCACGGCCATCTCTCCATATTCAAAACATGTCGCAAATATCCAGAAAAAGCAACATCTTTGTTTAACACTACTTTTATTTGCATATAATTTTGATGCATAATATATTTTATAAACCTATTCGGAATCGGTATATCGAATTACAACAAAAAGTTCCCAACCTTTCATTCTATTGATCAAATATTCGATGCTACATAACATCTAGTATCTAAATTAGGTAATCGTCAGGTTTACACTAATTATAGCATTATCTTTACGTATATACGCTATCGAACAATAGGTATTGCAAAATTGCTGTCAACGTATCTGTCAGCCCATCTATTGTCGCCCCATTCATGCAAGAATTTTGGGTATTCGCAAAGACGTTCTCTTATTACTCTTGCCAATACTGGGTTTTCGATTTTTTNNTTGTTTCACCTCCGCTTTTGCTAA
This sequence comes from Candidatus Aenigmatarchaeota archaeon, assembly GCA_013331845.1. Lineage (GTDB taxonomy): Archaea > Aenigmatarchaeota > Aenigmatarchaeia > GW2011-AR5 > GW2011-AR5 > GW2011-AR5 > GW2011-AR5 sp10154u. The sequence continues at coordinate 2,610 of DUFR01000031.1, forward strand.
TTCAGCTTCAACTCTTTTCCTAATATGAGAAAACAACATTTTGTAACCTACACAATAATAATCTCTTTTATCAATATCTCCTGTTTGCATATATGCACCATGCATACAACCGGAATTACATATTTGTCTATAATCACACGGAAGGCACTCTTTAATCCTCAAAGTCCTGTCTCTTAGCCATTGCCTTTTCTCAGATTCCAATACTTTGTTCAAATCATCAGTATTGATATTACCTAATTTGAATTCGTGTATTCCATCGAACCTAGTGCATGGATATATATCGCCTTGAGTACCAACAGAAATAAAGCTATTTTGACACGATTGTGAATAGTTACAGCCAAAAGGAACTCCGGTCAGAAGATTTCCCATCAGTTCTTCAAATGTATCTATCCCTATTGTTGGTACATCGTAAAACCATCTGTCAAAAAGATCTACCATAGCTCTTCCGTATTCTCGAGGTTCGAGTCCTATCTCGTCATAAATTTGCAAAGCTCTGCCGGATCTTATTAATGGATTTAATTTTAGGTTTAATCCTTCAGCTTTTGCGAATTCATAGATATTGACACATCTGTCAACATTTAATTTACTTACAACGACTATTATGCCATTGCCTAAGTTTCTTTGTTTTACTTTTCTAATTGCACTAATTGTTTGTTCAAAAGCACCCTGGCCGTTTGGGAACATTCTTGCTCTATTGTTTATAGTTTCCGGTCCATCCAGACTGATCCCAATTTTAAAGTCGTAACGTTCACAAAAATCTAGGACGTCGTCGGTTACTAGAGTACCATTAGTTTGAAAACCATTTGTAACTTGTTTGCCTGTATGCATCTTTTGAAATTCAACGGCTTTTGCATAGAACTCGAGAGGCACTAAGAAAGGTTCCCCGCCATGCCAAATAAAATCTACACGATCATATGATTGCAGTGATTTAGAAGTCATGTTCCACAGGGTAGTTTCGTTCATATTACCTCTTTCTAATGTTGGGTCAGCATAGCAATACGTACATGCTAGATTACAATCATGAGTAGGTTTTGCAATGATAGAAATTCGTTTTTTTGGTTCTTGTGACATTATAAATGTATAATAAAAATTTATTTAAGGCAAAATATAACAACGTTTTGATGCATCCTGATAGGCTTAAAAACACTCCACGTACAGACCGCTAGATGTGTATTCAAAGCGTAAAGACGATGTCTGTTGATAGAACTTTATACAAAAATATATATTACAAAGTATATTTTTAATTAGTTTCATTCTTAGGTCAGTTGAAATACTGGAAAGTCAAATATAGTGAACCCACAAAAGAATACTGACAAGACTTGTGGGTACACATATAGCTCACAAGGAAGTAAAATTACCCATCTTGTAGAGCTATAAATCGCATTTTAATTGTTTTTCGTCATAGTCGTAATCATGAAAACCATATCCACAAAAGAGCTTAAACAGAAAATAGACTCAGGTGAGCAACTGGTTATATTGGACGTGCGCGAGCCGCATGAATACATGAACTGGCACATAGATGGCAGCATAAACCTGCCTGTCTCTAATTTGATGCACCGCGGCTTCAGAATTGAATTGCCAAAGGATCACGAGATTGTAACTGTTTGCGCCCACGGCTATCGCAGCGAGACCGCACGCCGGATACTTGCAGAGCACGGTTATAATGTGCGCTCGCTGGATGGAGGCATGGTTGAATGGAACAGTGTTTATGATTTTTCAGAAATTCAGGAAGGTGTTGTGCAAATACGCCGCGTGGGAAAGGGCTGTCTAAGTTATTTGCTAATCAGCAACAATGAGGCGGTTATTATTGACCCGATCGCTGACACAGAAATTTATCAGGAAGCAGTAAAGGACGCAAAAATCGTTGCCGTTATCGACACACACTTACACACAGACCATGTCAGCGGCCGCGTGCCTGACGCAAAATATTTTGCTCCTGCTGAAGTTGCGGGTGAGCATGAAATAATCAAAGACGGTGACATAATAAAATTCGGCACAGCCAGGCTTATGGCAATAGCTGCGCCCGGCCACACTCTAGGAAGCATGGTTTACTCCTTTGAAAATATCCTGTTCACAGGAGACACGATTTTTGCTGACAGCGTAGGACAGCCTGATATTGACCAGCCCCTGAGGGATGCCGCTGCAACGTTTTTTGATACGCTGCAAAAGCTTTTCCGTCTACACGACGAAATGATTGTTCTTCCGGGACACTATGACATCAGAACCAAACTATTAGTGACCACGCTGGGAGAAATCAAGCAGATGTTCACAATGTCAAAGGACGAGTTCATCATGTGGATGGCAAAGCGCAGGATTCCTGAGCCGGATAATTTCGAGACAATAAAGAGTTTCAACAACAGCGTCTTGGTCATGAGCAGAAAAGAAATACGCGAGCTTGATGCCGGGACGAACACGTCTGTTGTTAAATAATTGGCTCTGTAGAAATGCCCAATGAAAATCAGCAGGAGCAGCATTGTGTATCCACAATGCAGCTAGTAACTAGAGGGTACTCATGCTGATTTTCTCATAGGTTTTCTACAGAGCTAAATAATTATTTTTTGCTTCCAATACATAAAAAATGCAAAATTATTATGGAGCATTTCCAAAGCCTAGATATCTTTATATATTAATGGGTATAAATATGGTATGGGAATTACTATGGGAAAAAGTGTTATAGAAGAGCGCGGCAGGGTACTGATACCAAAAGACATACGTGAGGAGCTTAATCTCAAGCCAGGCCAGCACGTGATAGTGGAAAAAGGAAAGAACTGCATAACCATAAGACCTGCGATAGATATGAAGCAATTTTCCTCGGAGCTTCGGGGTTGCGTCAAGAAATCCAAAATACACCCGAATGATGTGAAAAAAATCTGGAATATGTGATATGAATGCTTATAGACTCCAATATGTGGTGTTTTTATTTCGACGATTCTTCAAAAGAGAACAACAAAGTGTCACAAGCCATAGAGGGCGCTTTGACAAAGCAACAGATACTTTCAAATACTGTTGTACTGATGGAGGTATCACATTTTCTTGTAAAAAACCTGGGACCTAGGATTGGCAAAGAGAAAATCGATGTCTTGTTGTCATTTCCTATGACAGTTTTGGATATGGATTTTTCGTTGATGAAGCATTCTGTTGATATGCTATGTGACTATTCTCATACAGGTATAGGTGGCCGTGACGCTACGCTGCTTGCTACGCTCAAGCGTACAAGTACAAATAAAATCATGACAAATGATGGAGCATTCAAGAAAATAGATTGGGTAGAAGTTTTTGATCCTCTCGATGAAGCCAGACCTAAATCAAATGAAAAAAAGAAACATAGAACATCCCTGGAAAAAGACTGGAATAATAAACACGATGAGCGTTGGAATAAAGGGTGATGATATAATGGACTATTCTCCTGCTGTCAAAAAGATTCTTGCTAAAGAGAAAATAGAAGTAGGTAACCGGCTGTCTGTGGAAAAGGGTGGAAAGATATCCGAGGGAGTCTTAATGCCGAACACCGGCGACCCGAACGTTCTTGTTGTCAAGCTGGACAATGGCTACAATGTTGGCCTGACGCCTGAAGGAATAAAAATAAAGAAGCTTGCCCAGCCCAAGCGTGTTCTGCCTAAGAAGATGAAATACGAACGCGACGAGAGCAAGAAAACAATACTTATTTTGCACACTGGCGGAACTATCGCATCCCGGATAGATTATGAGACCGGCGCTGTCAACACGTCAATAACTCCGGAGGATCTTATAGCATCTGTCCCTGAGTTAGCAGCAATTGCAAACATCCGCGCCGAGATTGTTTTCCAGATGTTTTCCGAGGATTTGGAGCCGGACCATTGGATGCTGCTTGCAAAAAAGATTGCGCAGGATTACGAAAGATACGATGGAATAATTGTTACTCACGGCACTGATACCATACATTATACCTCAGCAGCCTTATCCTTCATGCTGCAAAATATTCCAAAACCTGTTATTCTTGTGGGCTCCCAGCGCTCTTCTGACAGGGGAAGCAGCGACGCGGCCATGAATCTTTTATGTGCAGCACAATTCATAGTTAACAGTAATTTCGCTGGTGTGGCAGTTTGCATGCATGCGAACATGGACGATGATTACTGCTATGTGCATTCTGGTTTGCATGTAAGAAAAATGCACACCTCCCGCCGCGACTCTTTTCGAAGCATAGATGTAATGCCTATAGCAAAAGTATCAACGAGCGGTACTGTTGAGATGAGTGAATACAAAAAACCATCTGGCGAATTTAAGCCCCTGATTGCTTTCGAGAAAAAAGTTGCCCTTGTAAAGGTTCATCCGGGCTTCAATCACCGGGAACTGGAATCCTATGGAAAAATTGGCTACCGGGGAATTGTTCTTGAAGGAACTGGTCTGGGTCACGCACCGATAAATGCTGTTGACAAATTAACAAAACATCACGCTTTGCTTCTTTCTGTAATTAAAAAAATGACAAAAAAAGGAATAATCGCCATGACGTCCCAGTGTCTTTATGGCAAGGTTGGCATGAATGTGTACTCCACTGGACGCGTTCTACAGGAAGCGGGCGTAATCCCAGTGCAGATGACGCCAGAGGCTGCCTTTGTGAAGCTGGGATGGGTATTGGGTCAGACAAAGAATCTTGAGGTTGCAAAGAATCTTATGGTAGAGAATATTATGGGCGAACAGATAGAGAGGATCGACCCGAAGGCGTTTCTGTTTTGATGAATATGATAATAAGGAAGTTCAAGGGAGATGACGAAGAAGAAGTTTCTGAATTAATTCGCAGTACTTTTATGAAGTGCACTTCCAAGGATTTCACTAAAAAAGGTATTGAGAGCTTCTTGAAGCACGAAACTCCGGAAAAATTAAAGAAAAGGGCGGAAAAAAGGATTATTCTGGTCGCGGCGGTCGGAAAGAAAATAGCAGGCGTCATAGAAGCGAAGAATGAGAACAGGATTTCAAGATTTTTCGTCAATGCATCGTTCCAAAAAAGAGGGGTGGGTACTAAGCTCTACCAAAAAATAGAAAGAATATGCAGACAAAGGAAATCAAAGGTAATAAAAATATACTCTTCCCTGGATGCGGTCAAGTTTTACGAAAAAATGGATTATAATAAAACAGGTAAGGCAATGAAGAACAGGCACGGAATTGTTTATCAAAGGATAATTTAAAAATTTTGATGATACTTATGGATTACAAAAAACTTGGGTTGCGGGTTGGTCTAGAAATTCACCAGCAACTGGCAAGCGGTACAAAATTATTCTGCCGCTGTCCTATCACGAAGAGCGAAGAGTTTCCTTTGGAAATACATCGAAAGATGCGGCCTGTTCAGAGCGAGCTGGGTGAGGAAGATCCTGCAGCGCTTTTCGAGTATTTGCGCAACCGCACGTTTGTCTATAAATTTAATCCAGAATCTTCATGTTTAATTGAGCTCGACGAATCACCACCTCTTTCTATGAATGAAAGTGCGTTGAAAATAGCTGTCCAACTGTCAAAGCTGCTCCACTGCAGCCTTGTCAGTGAAATTCATGTCATGAGAAAGACTGTTATAGACGGCTCGGCTGTGACAGGGTTCCAAAGAACATCTTTGATAGCAACAGATGGTTATATAGAAACGAGCTTTGGCCCGTTAGAAATTCAGACAATAAATATTGAAGAGGATTCAGCACCGGCTATAGGCAAGGGAGATGCCATAGAGTACAGGCTTGACAGACTCGGAATCCCGCTGGTCGAAATAGCTACTGGCTCTTCTATTAGTTCCCCGCAGGAAGCCAAGGAAGCTGCGAAGAAAATCGGCACATTGCTGCGAAGTCTTGATGTCGTACGCGGCATAGGCAGCATAAGACAGGATGTTAACATTTCTATCAAAGAAGGAAGTCGTGTTGAGATAAAAGGCTTCCAGCAACTGGAAGATATTCCGGCACTTGTAGAAAATGAAGTTGCTCGTCAAATCTCGCTTATAGAAATAAAGGAAGAGATGCGCAAAAGGGGCTTTCGAGAAATAAAACCTTCAGCTATAGATGTCACAAGAACTTTCCAGAAAACCCAGTGCAATTTTGTGCGCAAAGCAATTGAAGGCGGCCAGCATGTTTTTGCCCTGACTCTTCCTAAGTTTGCTGGTTTGCTCAAAAAACAGTGTGGTGACCGCACCTTTGGAAAAGAGCTGTCAGCTTATCCGGGCGCTTATGGTTTTGGCATCACCCACAGCGACGAGGATTTGGAAAAATACAAATTAACTAATGAGTTCGTCGAATTGAGAAAAGATTTGCGTGCAGCAGAAGAGGATGTTGTTTTAATTGTTGTTGGCAATAACTCCAGCCACGCGATAAACGCTTTAGTCAATCGTATTAACTATTGCATCATCGGCGTGCCCAATGAGACACGCCTAGCCGATGGTATTGGCAGCAAATATGGACGGCCTTTGCCTGGCTCAGGCCGCCTTTATCCAGAATCAGACGTGCCTGCCATAAGCACAGCAAGATTCCGTAATATCGAAGTACCCAAGACGCTTGATGAGAGGAAAAAAGAGCTAAAAATACCAGAACAGCTCGCAGAACAGATTGTCAAGTCTAAATATTACAGCTGGTATAGTGATCTCAAGAAATACGACCCAGTTTTAGCAGCCACGATTTTTTTGTCTAATTACAAGGACCTCAGTCGTCATGGTTTCGAGGTTTCAAAAATAACAAAAGAAAGCCTGGACACACTATTGAGAAATATTTCAGAAGGGGATATACCTAAAAGCGCAGTAATGCCGATACTTGAAGCGCTCTGCGCCGGCAGCTCAATTGATTCTGCCATGTCTGGTTATTACCGTTTGCCAGATGAGCAGCTGAGAGCGCTTGTACAATTAACTATAAAGGAAAATCCTGGAAAAAATGATTCAGCTCTCATAGGCATCATCCTTGGTAAAGCAAAAGGCAAGGCCGATGGCAAAAAAGTAGCGGATCTTGTCAAAGAATCGGGAAATAATTAAGCTTTCAGCTTTTTGACAGCATGTTTCTTGTCTTCTTCTGCGATTGGTACCCATACGATATATTTACCCCGTCTTAGTTTTTCATCGATTTCTTCAAATCTCATAATTAAGACTATAAGATTAACAGATTTATATACCAGCACAACAAATTATAATTATGGTAGATATTTTGAGTTTTGTGCCCATGACCTTAGGTGGCATAATAGCAACCCTCGTGAATGTATTGATAATTTTCCTGGCACTTGTGATAGCAGACAAGGTAATAGCCCACAACGTTAACGTGAAACGGCTGCTTATCATGGCTTTGATTGCATTTTTCCTTGCACCTATCATAGGAAGTCTTATAGCAGGCTATGTGGCTATTCCCTACATCGGTCTTATTTTGCCATTAATAGTCTGGATAATTCTGGGCGAACTATTGATAAAAGAAGCTGACATGAAAACGAAATTGAAAGTAGTCGTGGTAGCATTTGTAGTCTACACCTTCCTTTCTCTATACCTGACGCCGGTAATAATTTCGCTGCTGCCGTTCTAAGTAGAATTAAATAGGTCGTCCTACAACTTCAGTGCGTTTTGTACTTTCCACATTATCTTCTAAATACCATCTACGCAAGTCCTGCGACAATCGTGCAGTAATGTAACCTGCAGCCAATGACCCGATTACAATGCCAGCATGGCCTATAGCATCTACAACCGGCTTTGTATCAAAGCCTAGCTGCCTTGCACCTTCTACTGCCAGATAAGCAACAAAAGGCGCTGCTAATGCTGAATAGGACCTTTGTCTGTGGTCTATTTCAACATCAACTGGCATTACTCTTGCAAAATCCATATTTCTATAGTCCATGTTTTATCACTATAATATTCATTATTGCATGCGGTTGTCATAGTCTTCTAAATTTGGCAATCGTGGAGTTTGCCTTACTGAAGAAACGGAATCCAAAGCAGCCTGAAATGACCAACAAGGATATGGCCCACGCGTATGTGTCGTGAGTTGATTTATTTCTTTTTCTAAACGAGTATACCATCCTTTTCCAGCACGATCAACTGCGGTCCGAATAGGTTTATTGTACTTCATAAAAATCACCATAATGTTACTACTATGTAGTGGCTAGTATATAAAGATTTCGGTCAGAAAGGAAATCTGTCTATTCCATACTTGGGCCCTACCGTATAAGCGACATGATCATTTATGTCGCGTTCGTTCTGAATTCCGCCGCGGTCATGTATATAGTTATGTAACTTTTCATGTCTGAGCACAAATTCCCATGAGTGAACACCATTTTCATACGGAATCTTTTCAATGGGCGGCATTGCTATCTCACCTTCATCAGGCCTAGTAAAAGCAACGACGACGCCTTCAAAATAATGGGCAGGTACAGCCCGAACCGTAGGCTCACGTCTGTAGCGTGCAACGTAAAGTTGTGCCTCGCCATAATAGGGGAAATTTGTGTCTACGTTTTTCGCCATTTCCCTGGACGCTTTCCTTATTTCATCAGATACAAACGTTACCATAACGTACAACTATGATCATGGTTAATTAAAAGATTTCGGGCATGCTATACCTATGATAGGAATATTCGGTGGATCTGGCTTTTACTCGCTGCTTGACAATGCAGAAGTTATCCAAAGGGAAACCCCTTTTGGCATGCCTTCTTCGCCTGTTACCGTAGGTACTATAGGTCGTCAGGAAGTTGCGTTTATAGCACGTCATGGCCCCCAGCACGAGCTTCCCCCGCACAAGATACCTTATCGCGCTAATCTGTATGCTTTCAAAGAGCTCGGAGTATCCCGCGTAATTGCACCTTCTGCTGTCGGTTCCCTGAAGAAAGAGATAGAGCCTGGTCATTTCTTGGTGCCCGATCAGTTCATTAATTTTTCCAGCCGTGAGGATACTTTTTTCAATGAAATGCCTGTGACACATGTAAGCGCCGCTGATCCGTACTGCCCTGAATTAAGGAAAATAATAATTGAAATGGCAAAATCACTTAATTTTGTCGTCCATGAGAAGGGCACTGTTGTAGTGATAAACGGCCCGCGCTTTGCAACACGACAAGAATCATCTTTTTACAGTACCCTCGGCGATGTGATAAACATGACGCAGTATCCGGAAGTTATACTTGCAAGAGAAATGGAAATGTGTTACGCCAATATATCTTTGGTTACAGACTACGATGCAGGGTTAAAGGACGCTTCTATGAAGCCAGTGTCAGCCCAGAATGTTGGCGAAAAGTTCAAGGAGAACAACGAGAAGCTTCGCCGCCTAATCTTCGACTGCATACCCAACATTACTGCTGCTCGTGAGTGCAACTGCAAAAATGCTTTAGAGAGCGCGAGGTTTTGACAACCAAAAAGTGACAAATAATAGAAAGCTTTAAAAGGTTAACNNTCACTACCCGACATTCGAGGACGGCGAACTTGTTGCAAATATGACGCAGGCAAAGTCGGCGCAATTTTTGAGAGATTATAATCAAGCCAACAACACAAATTTTGGCGGTCCTATGCTTTTCGAGGACGAGGCAATAAGAGGATTAGGCAAAGAACATGCTATTTTTAATGAGAATTTTCAAAGGAATGGTATGCCTTGGAGATGGGGTTATGTTCTTGATTTCAATAAGCCTTACGGAAACGGCGCAGAAGGGATAGGTCAGCAGCTTGTTACAAGAGTACTCGGGTACATGCTGCAAGATGGAGACGTAGAGCTTGGCGTGGCAACAATCGCGCCTAGCGGAATCGTGCCTGTGTTTTCAAGAGAACAGCTTGAAAAGAGAATTGGCGCAAAAGGGCTTAAAAGATTGGAAGAACTGCGTGGAAGGGAAGTCTATGAGAAAGGCGACGAAGTTGTTGACGTTAGAAATTCTCTTGGTTATCCGCAGTTCACACTTGGTCATGATGCAAGAGACGAACAAGGGACATTATTGCCGCACAGTCATCACGTTTATACACCAGATCAAAGCGAGCCTGAAAGAGTTGGCATTCGGGGCGTTCGCTGGCTTCACCGTGGCGGGCACGGGTGCTTCGACGTCTATCTGGGCGTCTACGCCGACCGCTCGTTCTCGGACGGGTCGGTTCCTCTCGCTCGTGGGGGAATTTTTGGAGCTAAGGTCACATCTGTAAAAGAATACAAGGCTGAATTCCCCTCAGCCGAAGCTCAAGTTACGTTATAAATATTTTTGTAACTAATTCTTTGAAAGATTTTATGCAATTCTCCACAGGAAATAAAGGTCGCCTTCACACACAGAAAGAGAGAGTAGTTACTTCTTCTAAAATTTCCGCTTACATTTCACGTAATCAATATTTTCTTCTTTATAGTCCTGACATCTTCGATATACGCATCAATAGAGCGACGCAAAGACGGATGTATCATAAACTTTTGCGTTCAGTCTCAAGGCGTAATCGGAGCGGGCAACTAATTTAATAAGGAATTTGATTCCTTTTCCAGAATATATACCCAATTTTATTCTTGATAACAAAGAATTTTGCAGGGAATATTTGAAAATCGCATTCGAGGCTGAGGGCAGTCCAATTTTATCTGGAAGCAAAAGATACATTAGCTTGAAGAGAAATTTTAATGTGACTCATATTTTTGAAAATAAAGTTACTGGCAAGTTTGGAGAAAGAATATACATAAGAAAGTTATCAGAAAAGTTTCCTAAAGAATTAGAAGAGGTAATAAAAAATCCAGACCCGCTGATTTTAGGCGAACATTTGATACTAAAAAAACACTTTGAAATAAATAATAAGCTCGTGCCTGAATGCATAAGAATAAACGAAACAGAAGCCAGAAGAGGTTTCATAAGTCTTAGAACTGACTTGTTTATTTATGCGGATAATGTCAAAAAATTTATTAAAGAAATAGATTTTATAAGTAAAGAGAAAAGACAGAAGACGCATTCAATGCTAAAATTTCGATCTAGACGGGAACAATACTCTTCTTTAGAGCTAATGAAAGGGATTTCAAAAGACGGAATTTTTACTACAAGAGATTTTGTGTTGGAGATGAAAAAGTTAGGTTATAAAAGCCCCCGTTCTTACATATGTAAATACTGGAAAAAAGGAATTATAAAGAAAATGTCTAGAGGAAACTATCAAATTATTTGTCCACAAGTCTGATTTCTTTGATGTCGTAAGTACCGCTTCTTTCCTTCTCACTCCAATTCGTTTCAGCTTTAACAACTTCCATTTTCTTCAGAAAGAGGGGGCAATCAAGCACTAGACTCTCGAATTCCCCACCTTCCCCCACAGTACTTATCCCATGTTTCTTGTTCAATGCAACAAGGTCATCTATGCACTGGTGGTCTATTTTGCGTCCGAGCCATTTGGCATCGAGAGGCGGAGCCGCAACACCCACAATTATTATTTCGAAATTATCATGGAGCGCAGCATGCAGATATTCCACAGGATCACGGTGCCACAATGGTGCTATGGAAAGCAGGTCATGCCTCTTGCAAATAGAGTCTATTCTCATCTTCTGATAGCTGCTCGCCAACGCACCGGTGACGACGCCGTCTATCTCTCCCTTCAACGAGGCTATGGCATCTTCTAAATCGTCGAGCTCCTTCTCCTTCTCGCCCTTTGTTTTCTTTGCGATTAGTGGCAAACCCATCAGAGCAGCCTGCTGCGTAACAAGATGAATATTAGGATAATGAAACATGTAGCTGGCAGGATTTTCAGAAACCACGGAAATAGCATATTCTACAGTGTGCTCTTTGCTTGCCAGGTAAGTAGCGTAAATCGAGTCCTTGCCTCCGCTTATCAATGCTGCTAGGCGCATGCAGAGAATTAGATACTATAACTTAAAAAACTGTATTTTCAGTTTCCCTGAACCGTTACGATAATTTCTCTTTCCCTTGGTTTTGTGTCGAACTCAAAGAGAAGGATATTTTGCCACTCGCCCATTGCCATTTTTCCTTCAGACAGCGGTATTGTCAATGATTGGCTAAGCATTGACGCGCGCAGGTGTGACTGTGCATTGTCAGCATGCTGATACAAGTGGTTATCAGGTATCAACGTTTCCAGAAGCCTGCGGAAATCTTCTATGAGCATCCTGTCATTTTCATTGAGAAGCAGCGCCGCGGTTGTGCCCTTTACAAAAACATTGCAAAGCCCGTCTTTTACGTCGCTGCCAGTTATTATTTCATCTATTTGCTTTGTGACGTCATAGAAAGCGTTGGTTTTCGTTTTAATCTTGATTACGTCCCTGTAAATCATAACAATCAACCCGTGATTGATGAATATTGCAGTTCCATCACATTCAATTGGGTATTTAAATATTTCGCCGTATATTTAAATACTGCTATTTAAACGACAGATTTTAGACACACAGGGGGTATTTTTGTGGCCGAAAAAATAAAAATCGAAAAGAAAAAAATAGAAAAAATAAAAGTCGAAAATGTTGTTGCATCTACGGATATTAAAAAAATAATTTCACTGGACAAACTTCTTAATGTCCTTGAATCCAGCGAATACGAACCAGAACAGTTTCCCGGTCTTGTATACAGATTGGATAATCCAAAAGTTGCTACTTTAATATTTAGATCCGGTAAGATAATTTGCGTCGGTGCACGCTCAACAGCCGCAGCCAAAGAAGCGCTCAAGAAGACTGTCAGAAACATCAAGAAAATCGGCATTCGCTTCAACGAAAATAATCTCAAGGTAAAAATAGAAAATATTGTTGTTGCAGTCAATCTCGGCCGCGACCTTAATCTGGACCAGCTTGCCTTTCAGCTGGAAAACAGTGAATATGAACCTGAGCAATTTCCAGGCCTTGTCTATCGTATATACGACCCAAAAGTCGCATTCTTGCTGTTTAGCAGCGGCCGTGTTGTTTGTGCCGGAGCCAAGAGCTTGGACAGTGTCAAGAAGGCTGTGAAAAAACTTGAAGCCCAGCTCAAGTCATTGAAGAGCTAGGCATATTCCTTGTGGTGAAATCTAAATTAACTCCGCGATACGTATCGCTATGTTCATGGAGATCGATGTAATATCTCGCGTTAGTATCGCCCTTGAAAATAGTAAGACGTGCTCGTAAATTTTTTGTGTCCAATGGAGTCTGACCCATAATTCTTTGAAGAGCTGGATGACTAAAATAGGAAGTTCTGTTTTGACAAGAGCGCGCAAATTCACTGACATATTCAACTGCTTCTGCTGGGGTTTTGACTATTACGTATGGAATGTCTGTACCAATTGGGTCATAATTCACACCATCCTGGTAAAGATCTATCCAAAAACCATTACGGGAAAAATATGAACGCCTGCTATTATAAAAAACGCGTGAAGTTCAACTACACTTTTACTATAGGCAACCGCATCCAATAGCATATTAAGTTCGGAATGCGCTATTTTAAAATCAGCCGTTTTCCTACGCCCTTTCCTCTGATTTGAAAATGTTCGTAACATATTTACCAGCCTAAACGATGATTCAAATCTTTATTAAAGAATGCGACATGTTTTTGTGTCACTAGTAATTGGTTGTTCCACACGAAACAGAGGAAACGAACGCCAACAGCCTAAAATACCTTTAGGTTTTACTTAACGTCATGGACCTTCAGGAAAAACTCGAGAAATTCTTAAGGGAATATTATCATCCTGAGCTTGTAAAATCTCTCAAGGAAGAAAGATCATTGACTGTGGATTTTTCTCACATTGACCGCTATGATGCTATTCTTGCTGACGAGCTGCTTGAGAATCCGGAACGTGTGTTGAACGTATTTAATGTGGCTGCTGCTACCACAGCCGCCACTGATGAAAAAATAAACGTACGCATAAGAAACCTGCCTGAAAGTCGCAATATCCGCATAAGGAATCTGCGCGCTGTTCATCTAGGAAGATTGTGGTCCATAGACGCCACAATAAAAGCAGCTTCTGAAGTAAAGCCCCAGATATATGAGGCGATTTTTGAGTGTCCTGACTGCAAGGCCAAGATAAATGTTCTGCAAACAGGAAAGATAGTTCAGAAGCCTGCTGTGTGCGAGTGCGGCCGGCGCGGTGATTTTACTCTCATTGACAAGAAAATGTTTGACATAAGATGGCTCAAGGCTATAGAACCTTTTGAAATAACCACCGGCGAGCAGCCGGGCGAGATAACTGTGCTGCTCAAAGAGGATTTGACAACGCCAAAGATGCAAAAAAAGACTGATCCGGGCAGCAACCTCAAGCTAGTCGGAATAGTAAAGGAAATACCAAAGCATATCAAAGGCAAGCTGAGCACGAACATGGACACCTATGTCGAGACAAATCATGTCGAAACAAGCCAGGTTGAGTTCGAGGAATTGGAGATAACGCCGGAAAACGAGAAGCAGATAAGGGATCTCTCTACAAATCCAAATGTTTATGATATGCTTCGTGCATCCATCGCGCCTGGCATATTTGCTTTGGATGACATAAAGGATTCTGTCGTTCTTCAATTATTCGGCGGTCTTGTGCACGTGCTTCCAGACGGTTCTCGCGTCCGCGGCAACATACATATATTGATAACAGGGGATCCCGGTGTCGGAAAGACCCAGCTCCTGAAGCTGGTTTCATCAGCAGTCCCCCGCGGTCGCTATGTCTCCGGTACCGGCGCAAGTGGTGCAGGACTTACAGCTACCGTGGTGAAGAACGAGGCTATCGGCGGCTGGGTTCTTGAAGCCGGAGCACTTATACTGTGTAACAAGGGCCTGATTGCTATAGACGAGTTCGACAAAATGAACCGCGATGACCAGATAGCAATGCACGAAGCCACGTCCGTTGAAACAGTAAGCATTGCAAAGGCATCCATCGTCGCCACCTTGCCGGCGCAGACCGCTGTACTGGCCGGCGCAAATCCAAAGTTCGGTCGCTTTGACCCTTACACTTCCATAGGCGAGCAGATACAGATACCTGAAACGCTCCTGTCAAGATTTGATTTGAAATTTGCCCTGCGCGACATACCGGACAAAATCAATGACGAGCAGCTGGCAGCCCACATAATAATCTCCCGCACAAGGCCTGACATGATTGAGCCGCCGATATCAATGAATCTGCTGCGTAAGTACATCGCCTACGCCCGCCAGATAAACAGCATGGAGCTCTCCGAAGACGCAAGTGGGATGCTCAAAAATTTTTACGTGGATATGAGGAACCGTTACGGCAGTACAGAGAAACAGGCTGTTAGCATTACGCTGAGACAGTACGAAGCTTTGATACGCCTTGCCGAGGCATCGGCCAAGGTCCGCCTGGATAATACCATAAGAAAAGAGGATGCTGAGCGTGCCATAAGGCTGATGATGGCATCCCTAAGGCAGCTTGGCTATGATACTGAAACACAGACATTTGATGTTGACATGCTGGAAGGCGGTGTAACATCCAGCAAGCGGACCAAACTGCTGCGAGTCCTGAAAATACTAGATGATCTGCAGAAGGAGTCAAAGGAAGTGGCCATAGACGACCTGAAAGCAGAGGCAGAAAACCAGGGTGTTGAGGACGTTGACGATGTCATAAGCCGTCTGGAGAAAGAAGGCATGATAATATACCCGCGTCCGGGCTTCATCAGGAAAATCTAGGTGACACGAATTTAAATAAATTTGATAGAAGCAATAACCGACCAGCACGAGAGTGTTTATGAAAAAGAAGTAATATTCGAGGACAAGGTCCGAGTCACGCTCCTTTCTTGGGGTGTGATAGAGACCTTCTTTGGAAAGAAGGGATCTATTATGGAGAAGAAAAGAATTCACAGCGTAAAGACAAAAATAAAGCAGATTGTAAGCGGTCGCTTTGTTAATCAGGAAGGACTTAATCCTAATTATGTTATTACAAATCAGGGTGTTCGCCTGGCTCGCGTGCGCATATTAGCTACTATTGTGGATAAATTTGTTTCTGAAAACGGCAAATTCGCATCTATATCTATCGACGACGGAAGCGACACGATACGCGTGAAGGCATTCAATGCCGTGTCTATGTTCGACAACGTTGGAGTCGGAAGCGAGATAGATCTTATTGCCCGCGTCAAAGAATATCAGGGTGAAATCTACCTGGCGCCAGAAATAATTACTGTTGTAGAGGATCACAATTTTGGTCTGCTGCGCGAACTTGAACTTCGTTTGCAGCAGACAGAATTTGACAGCAAACGAAAAACAGTCCTGGAACATCAAAAGCAGACAGCAGACATTGGCGAGCTGGAAAGGATCATGAAGGAGCGCTTCGGCATCCAGCCTGACGAAGTCGAGGCCATAGTGCAGTCCCAGGAAGAGGCGCCAGCTTCGGACAAGAAGGATGAAATTCTTAAGTTAATAGAAAAACATGACGAAGGAAATGGTTGTGACTATTCAGAGCTCCTGAAGGTGTCAGGCCTGCCAGAAGACGTCATAGATTCCGCTGTCAATGAGTTGCTTTCCGAGGGCGTCTGCTTCGAGCCGCGTCCAGGCAAGATAAAGAAATTGTAAATGGTTTTAGAGGGTGATCAAATGTTGGAGAAACAAGTCTTTTGGAACACAACACGGGATCAAGGAGATATTTATTCAAATGGATCGCGTATGTATTGCGAAGGCGACCGTGTATTCTATGAACATTTTAGTTTTGATGCAAAGATAACAGACAATACACTTACAGTTGCGAATTTTCATTAAGACAATACAGAGAAGCCGTCGAAGAGCTACAAAGAACTGGCAGGAGTGAAATTACCGGACCGGGTTACATATTTACTATGGCAAGAAACGACGATGACCCTGTCATGATCGCATTTCACGGCACTCCATCTCCATGCAACACGCCCGGAGGCCATATGGTATATGGAAGTGTTCATGACATTTGTAGAATTGGCGACCTGCTTCCTATCTAGAACCCGAACGGGCTCATGTTTCTCAAAAAGTAGAACCAGAACAAAGCCATGGCTACAAATCCGGCGACGCCGAATACAAGCCTGTAGAACTTTTTATCCATCTGCTGCCAGTCCTCTGCCATTCCTGACAGCATCATCTTGAAGACGCCCTTTGTTGTTCCGAGTTTTGACATAAGAATCACTGAGTATATTCATAGGGATAACATATTAAAAGTTATTTTT
The DNA here is from genome assembly GCA_013331845.1 of Candidatus Aenigmatarchaeota archaeon. Lineage (GTDB taxonomy): Archaea > Aenigmatarchaeota > Aenigmatarchaeia > GW2011-AR5 > GW2011-AR5 > GW2011-AR5 > GW2011-AR5 sp10154u. The sequence goes on from DUFR01000031.1 coordinate 19,589, forward strand.
TAAAAATACCGAGCTCCAAGCCGATTTCCATTATCGACCAACTCCATATCACCGCTTCAAAAGCTCTTATCAAATCGCCTTTCTTAAGAAAATGCTCGCTGTCAGAAATATAGGCGTCAATATTTTTTAAGAGATTTTCTTTTGGGCTATCAATTAGTTTAACTTTTTTACGCTCCGCTTTTATTTTAGCCAGCCACTTTTCCGTTTCCTCTTTGAGTTGTTTTTCAATCATATATCCTCAACGCTTCCTCTTCCTTGAAGTGCAAATGTCCTGGAATAATTATGACTGCCGGAGTTCCAAGTAATGACTCATCTTTTGCGAGTTCATTCATCGTTCCATAACGTATTTTTTGTTCTAAACCGCCGAGCTGGCAGCAGGCGACTATTTTTATTTCCTTGTCCATGCCTAGCTGTGTAAGGACATCTATGCCATCGGAAATTGTCATGTATCTGTTGTCTTCTTTCACATCCAGTAGAACAAGCGTATGCAGGCCGGCTTTCCTATTTTCAATTATTACTTCATATGGGCTGCTGGGCTTGAAAGATTTTTCTATGAAGGCCAATGTAGTGGTCCGGCCGAACTTGTAGAGTTGTAATCCTGTTTCAGCTACGGCAGTGTAGATGCTTGATGAGTGTATTACCGCTGTCTCGACATTCTTGCTTTGCGCGTCTATCATGAGTTGTATGTGAGTCGTGGCAGCAAGCGGATCTCCCGGCACCAGAAGCGCGACATCTTTTGTCTTTGCTTCATCTGTAAGCAGCTCGCTTTCAACGTCTACACGTTTTAACAGTTTTACTTTCTTGCCTATTATTTCCTCCAGCTTGTCCATATCACCGAGCCATTTGTTTGTATAGAACTCGCAGTAAACATCTTGGCAGTTTTTCATTG
>DUFR01000031.1:20547-40062 GCA_013331845.1 Candidatus Aenigmatarchaeota archaeon
TTTATAACTTTCAGCAATTAAATTAAAGTATGGAATACGATGAAAAGAAGGATCGTATTGGCTTCGAAAGCGTGATTGATTCAGATTTTGACTTAAAGGAGCATCAACAGGTAAACCGCATCCCTAGCATAAACGTTGGAGGCAGCATTTTTTCCTCCCCTTCTGTCTCAAAAGACTTGATAGTCTTTGGATGCAACGACACATTTCTTTATGCCCTTGATAAAAACGGGGAAAAACAGTGGAGCTTCAAGACAGACGGTATTATATTTTCATCCCCTACATGTTATGAAAATCTTTTTGTGGTCGGTTCGACTGACGGCTTTGTTTACTGTATCGATTGTTCCGGTCAGTTAAAGTGGAAGTTTAACACAGGTTCAAAAGTTTACGGAACTGCCGTGATAGTCGACGGATTGGTCTACATTGGGTCGGCAAACGGAATTTTTCGGGCATTATCGCTGGAAGACGGAAAGGAATTGTGGCGGATAAATACCGGCAACGAATTCTGGTTTTCATCGGCAGTTGTAAATGATACTGTGGTAATTGGTAATTATAACGGTTGTCTGTATCGCCTTTCAAAGGAAGGTGAAATTTTATGGAAATTTCAAGCGGGAAATTATACTGTTTCTACTCCGCTTATTCTTGACAAAAACAACAATGAAGTCAGCAGTTTCACAAAGAGGTCCTTTGGAACATTCCCTAAGGCTGAGGGATGCAGGGTTATTTTTGGGTCAGGCGACGGATTTGTAAGGTGTCTTGACGTCAACAGTGGTAAATTAATATGGAAGACTTTTACGAATTGGATTGGCGGCTCTGCTTCTTTCTGTTCTAACAAGAAAGTTTTTGTTGGAACTTATGATGGAAAATTATACGCAATAGATTCATCAGGGTCAATAAAATGGAAGTTTCAGACAGGAAATAAGATAGTTTCAAGCCCCTTTGTTTATAGAGATATTGTTTTCTTTGGGTCTTCTGACAACAACCTCTATGCTGTTCATACCGATGACGGGGAGCTTTTGTGGCGATTTCTGACCGATGGGGAAATACTATCATCGCCAAACGTTCACAATGATAATGTCTATTTTGGTTCTTGGGATGGACATTTGTACGCTTTGTCAATCAAAGATAAGACCGTTCTATGGAAATTCGCCACGTCAATATCCTACCCGTCATTTATTACTAGACCTCATACAGAAGACCTGAAAGCCCCGGCCCAGCGGCACATTGAATTCCGGCCGACATCTCTTCTAAAAGGCTACCAGATAGAAGGATCAATAAACGATATGGGAGAAAGAACCAGTATGTTCTATGGTGTCCAAAACACGGCATACAAGGGAAACGACGCCTATAGGTCAAGAAGAGGCAAATATTAATCTTCCAGCACAGATTTTTCATATTTTTTGGCAAGAACAAGCCGTATCCTCTTCGCATTCTTCGGCCCGACTCCTTCAACTTCCATTAGTTCTTCCTTAGTGGCTGCAAAAATCTTTTCCGGGCTGCTGAAGTGTTTCAATAGCTTGCGGGCTGTCTGGGTACTTATCTGCGGCAATCCGGCAACAAGAAATTCCTGACGATGATTCATGGATTTTGCTTTTTTCTTTCCGCGCAAGGCAATGGATTTATTTTTTGTTATCTGTTCGCGCGTTGCTATGGAGATAAGCATTTCTGCTGTTTCCAAAGGCGTCTTGGTCCATATTATTGGCAGACAGTAGTCTGTCGCTACAGAAGCAATTGCGCCACGTATGGCATTGGGGTGTATTTTTCTATCAGTGTCCAGAAGTCCGTTGCCTTCTATTATTAACACAGGCATACGAAAGTTCTCCTTTAACTCACCGAGCTGTTTGAATAATCTACCATCAACCATACTGGAAAGAAAATCCTCGCATGTTTTACGCTCAACAGCAACTTTCTTGCTTAAGAGATAGTCAGCGACAGTCAGTTGTTTCTGCCGTAAATCACAGCGATGCTTGAGTATGTCTGTGACTTTGTTATTCTCGCGGTTGTCCGCGTAGATTATAATTTGCTTACCCATTAATTTCACCGATTATTTTTATTATGTCTTCTGGCTTGTTTGCAACATAATCAGGATTATTTGCCACAAGAGTGCGCTTACTCTGGTATCCCCACACAGTTGAAATTATTTTCAGGCCGTTTTTTCTTGCGGATTTTATGTCCATGACCGTGTCGCCTACGGTTATGACTTCCTTCTTCTTTAGAGATAATTTTATTAGGAAATTTTTTATGTTAGCCTCTTTGCTGTGGCTTGTATCTGCTGTAAGTATAGAGTCAAAGACGCCCTCAAGCTTGTATTTTTTGATGAACGAGTCAACATTGCATTGGTAGTTTGAAGTTATGAGGACTAAACTGTATTTTTTCTTAAGGCATCTTAGGACAGATTTCATCCCAGGAAATATTTTTGACATGCTAATATGTTTTTGATAAAGTTGCTTGTATTTTTCATCCATGTCATCAAAAACAAAACCTAGTTTTTTCATGCTCACAAAAATATTTTCATTGAAGAGGTTCCTGTAAAATGCCAGAGACTTTGGAGCTTTTACGCCGTCCCTTTTGCATTCCTGCAGAAATATAAAATGGTCAAGAGCAAGCGAGTCACCTATGACGCCGTTCCAGTCAAATATTATTGTCTTTATTTTAGACTCTGTTTGTTTGAGTACGAAATCCTTTATAGAACTTTTCATTTCTATAAAGTTTTTTGGATTTGAATAGCTATGATTAGACCCTTTTATTATTTTCAATCTCGCTCCTACAGTTTTTGAAAAATCTTCGCTGTATTTTATTGGAACTATTTCGTCTTTATCACCATGAACAATAAATATTGGACATGAAATTTTCTCGCCGATTTTCAACATATTATATTTTTGCATATCAGTCCAAAATTCCCATTTCAAATCATATTCCACTTCTTCTCGGTTGTAATGAAATATGTCATTATTTTTCCATTCATGTAATATTTTATTTTTCGAACCCGACACTCTTTCATTCCAAAGTTCAATTACATTTGTAACTGGTGATCTTAATAATAAAAATTCAAATTTTTTATCTTGAGAAGCTACAATTAACGAAATCAACCCGCCAAAACTAGAACCAACCAAACCTATTCGATTATAGCCCCTTTGCCTTAAATATTTTATTATTGACTTGAGACTTTCAACAGTTTTGGTTATAGTAGTATCATTGGATAAGCCACGTTTTTTATGTCCATAAGCTAATCCATGCCCATAATATTCATATCTAACGGTCCCGATATTTTTTGCATTGAGTTCTTTCTCTAATTGAATATAAAGTCGGCTGTTTCTGTTCGAAGTAAATCCATGTGACATCACAACTACAAAGGAAGCGTCTTTCGGAATGGAAAGCACGCCAGAAACTTTGTTGCCTAGGGCATCTTTAATCAAGATATTTTTTCTCGTCATTTGAACTCACCCATCGACTTCTGCACATCCACATTCTTGCGCTGCATGTCATACAGAGTCTTCTTCATCTGCTTCTCCTTGTTGTGAGCAGACCAGTGGAATGCTTCGTCCCGCGTGTCCTTTGTTATTAGTATAACTACTTTGCCCGTCTGCGTGCGCGCTGTTCTGCCTGAACGCTGGATTTTTCTTATGGCCGAAGGCGTCGGCTCATAAAATATTACAACATTTGTTTCAACTACATCCAGGCCTTCCTCAGCTACCTGGCTTGCGCACAGTACATTGTAAAAGCCCATCTGAAACTCATTAAGTATTTGCATCTGCTCCTTCTGGCTAAGACCTTTCCCCTTCTTCTTGGCCTGACCGATAAACTCTACGGGCGCAGCCCCTTTTATTTCTGAGAGGACTTCACTTATTTTGGCTATGGTATCTCTGTACTGGGCAAATACTATTATCCTTGCGTCCTTGTTTTTGAGTTCATTGGTAACGATTTCCTTTAGCTTCTCCAGTTTCGGATGTTCTTTGCCCTCTGCAACAAGCTCGTTGGTAAGGCGAATGGCATTCTTGAAATTCTCGTCAGCAAGGAGCCGCGTAGATGCTTTTGTTGTCTCGCCAGAAACCTTTTCAAAATATTTCTGCAGCGAGCTAAGGCACTGCGTCTCTACAAGCAGCAAAGCGTGATCGGCTTTTATTATTTCAGCTATAAGCGACATGGCCCCATAGGCACTGCCAGTTTTCTTTTTAGCAAGATTTTCCTGTAGTCGAAGGAGTTGGGTTTTATTAACCATTGAGGAATTTACAATACCCCATCCCATCAGCTTCTTTATGCGGCTGTTCTTTATGTTGCTGAGATAGGTTTGCACAGACTTCAGCGGTATAGGCAGTTCCACCCTAACCCAGTCATTATTAACGCTCTGCACATATGGCTTAACATCAGGATCTTCCCTTGCTCTTATCTCCACGTTCTTTATGAACAGACTGTCGCGCACCTCATTTATTTTGTATCTCTGGCCGCCCGGAGAAGCAGTCAACGCAAGGATGAGAGGGTCCTTGGCGTTCTGTATGTAGTGCTTTGCTATGTACACGTAAGCGTATTGGCCGATGCACCGATGAGCCTCATCAAATATCACTAGCGAAAAGTCCGCCAGGTTCAGCAGACCTGATTTTATGTCATTGCCTATGGTCTGCGGCGTGGCAAATATTATGTCAACATTCTTGTATAGCTTGAAGCGCTCTTCCGCTTTACTTTCCCCAGTCACCACCTGCATTTCCATTCCGAGCTTGAGCATTTTCTCAAAACTGCGATAGTGCTGGCTAACCAGTGGCTTGGTAGGTGCAAGGAAAAGTATTTTGCCCTTCATGTTTTTGCTGAGGCGCTCTGCTGCTACTAGAGCTGCTATTGACGTCTTGCCAAGACCTGTTGGTATTACGCACAACGTATTGCCAGTAAGCGCCATTTTTACTATGTTTTCCTGATAAGAGCGCTGCTCAATGGTGCCGGAATTTATCCAGGGATGAGTGACGAACATGGAAACCACTATATGTATAGAACTTTAATTTAAGAAATTTAATAAGCTGCTTGACCAATGATATGTATATGGATATTCATTCAGAGGTTCTTAAGCGGGTGAAGCCGTCACACCTGGAAGAGGAACGCATCAAAAAATTTGTCGATCAACTGCTGAGCGTCGCAAAAACCGTATCAGGTCTTGACGCGGTTATTGTAGGCTCCATAGGCAAGTTTACATGGTTGGCTGGCGACCATGATATAGATTTATTTATCATGTTCGACTCGACCATAGAACGCGAAGAGCTTGAACGCCTTGGCCTCGAGTATGGAAAAAGAATCGTCGAAGAGCTTGGTGGACGTTCACACGTAAAGTATGCCGAACACCCATACACTCACGCTATAATAAAAGGTTTTGACGTTGATGTTGTGCCCTGCTATCGCATAAAGTACGGCGAGAAGATAAAGTCGGCCGTGGACAGGAGCCCGCTGCATCTTCAGTATGTTCTTAGCTACATTAAGCCTGCCATGGTGGATCATATCCGCCTGTTGAAGCAGTTCTGCAAAGGTATTGGCGTCTACGGATCCGATGCCAAGCACCAGGGGTTCTCCGGCTACATCTGCGAGCTGCTTGTTCTGACCTATGGCTCCTTTGATAATGTTATCGATGCTGTCAGTGAATGGAGACCGCCATTTACGATAAACATAGAAAAGCATCTCGGCATTCCTCCTAACCGCTTCAAGGACCAGCCGCTTGTAATTATAGATCCAACAGACCCGGAAAGGAATGTTGCTGCCGTAGTGAACGGAGAAAACTTCATAAGATTCGTCGCAGCCGTCAGAAGCTACAAAGCCAAGCCATCAATCAAATTCTTTTTTCCCGATGCAAAAAAACCGCTAAGCAGCAGAGAAATCATGGTTTTGCAAAAACGCGAGACAAAGTTCCTTGCCTTATCCATGAAGCGGCCAGATGTGATAGATGATGTATTGTATCCACAGTTGCGCCGCGCGCTTGCCAGGCTGACCCATTTGCTCGAGCATCATGAGTTCCATGTATTGCGCAGTTTTGAGTTTGCGGAAAAGGATCCAATCCTTGTTTTCGAGCTTGAGGTCTGGTCTTTGCCTGCTGTCAAGAACATGGTAGGTCCGCCGATATTTACAGAAAAACACACCGCAGAATTTTTGTCAAAATATGCCAAGAGTTTTGTTTACAATCATGAGAATCAGTGGGTTGCTGAAACGCCGAGAAAACATAAAACAGCTGTCAGTCTGTTGAGTGATTTCCTTAATGAAAAGCCGCCGGCTCTTGTAGAGAAAGGTATACCAAAATACATAGCTGCATCCATTAGCAAAAAGGTTATTGAGCATCACGAGTTCTGGAAGCTCGTAAAGAAGGACATGGCGCTTTCTGATTATATTAAAAAGAAATATTTCGTCGACTACACAAAAAAGTTCGTCCAATAAACGACTTGCCTTTACTTCTTGACTATGCTGAATTCTATTGTTTTGTACACGTATGTCGGGAAAAATTTATTCTTGAACACCATCATTGCAGGCGTGCTGCCGCCAAAATTAGCGAACTCATAGCCAGATTCCTTTAGGAATGTAAGGTCTTCTATGTAGCAGAAATCTCCCAGGTTAGGCATGGAATAGTCGTGCAGGCCAAGTTGTGAATAGAAAATGTTGCTGTTCGGTATCTTCCATCCGCCGTTTATTGCACAAATACGCCCGTCTATTTCTATAAGCCTAACAGAATCGTAACCTACAAAGCCGTTTTTAACAGGAGCCTTATAGCACTCCATATGAGTTTTGTCATCGCCTTTTCTTCTCTCTTCCCACCTTTTGAATACTCTAAGAATATCATTCTTTGACGTTTCCTCGCGCCCTAGAATATTAATTTTATAATTTTGCTGAAAACGATTTCTTATATTTCGAAGTTTTTTGAAAGCAGCGCCGGAAAGATTCGGGTCCCATGCTTTGAGGTCATAAACAGGCCAGGAATACACGTAGGACGGTTTTATTGCTCTGTATCCGCCAGTTTTTACGTTTTTCACCACAGCTTTCCATAGTTCCTCTCTTATCTCGGCTCTTACTTTTTTGGCACCCTGTTCAAATGCCCATTCCAGGAACTCCATGAAAAATTTCAGCGCCTTATTCTTCGGGGCAAGCGAGTCAGTGTAGCACCACATAACGCCTTTGTTTTCAAAAGCCATTATGCCATATTTGCCCTCAAAGACAGGGAAAAAACATGATTCGTGGGACACACCTGTATTCATATAATGATAGAAATTGTGTTCAGTTTCCCATCCCTGGAGCTCAAATATTCTTTTCACCGCAGCATTATTTACAGGTTTTATGACTTTCATATTATCTCCTTGCTGATCCTTTTTCTTTTTCTATGAACCAATCCTCTAGGTATGGCCTGTACTTTATCTGCAGCTTAGCAGGCATGCTGCTAAATTTTCCTCTTACTATTTTTCTGCACTTTTTACTCCCGCATTTGCATACCATTTTCCAGTTTTCCACGCCGTTTATAGAATAATCATAGGTAATTTCTCTGCCCTTTTTGATTTTCCTGATTGCATATAATATGCCGTTTTTGTCATAAGAATTCGGGTCGCAAGAATGATTTATGAATTTCTCAGGTGGTTTAAGACGAAAATATTTTTTATACCCATAAAAGTTTACATGATTCCAGTCGTCCTTTGACATTTTCGATTCATTTTTCTTCGTTATTATGTCGCTTCGGTCCATCCTGAGGATTATTTCACCCTTCCTGAAGTCTCTGAGAGCAAAAACATCGAAGCCTTTGCCGTCTGTTTTCTTGATAAAAATGCATTTCATGTGTAATTAGATATAACTACAAATTTAAAAAATAAGAAAATTCGTTAAAATTTTTTGCATTAATTTTATAAAGACAGAGCAACATTAGATATTGATATGAATAAAAATAATGGAAACGGAAAAAACAATAACGATAAAAAGAAAAAATTTCTGTTTGTTTCTAATGAAGCACTGATAGGCGATGTTTGCTGGCAGGTGACGAAGGAAGGACACGAAGTAAAGTATTACGTCAAAGAAGCCGATCAGAAGGACGTTTGCGACGGTTTTGTGGATAAAATTGATAGTTGGGAAGAATACATTGACTGGGCTGATGTAATAATTTTTGATGATACCGGATTCGGCAGTGTCGCTGACAAGCTGAGAAAAAGCGGAAAGCTTGTTATAGGAGGCTCTGTCTACACAGATAAATTGGAGGAAGACCGGGATTTTGGACAGTCAGAACTTAATTCTGTCGGCGTTCCTGTCCTTCCCCACTGGACTTTTACTGATTTTGACGAAGCCGTAGAATTTGTGAAAAACAACCCAGACCGTTACGTGCTCAAGCCTAGTGGAAAGGCGCAGAGTGATAAGGAACTGATGTTTATAGGGCATGAGGAAGACGGAAAAGATCTGATTCTAGTTCTTGATCACTACAAGAAAACATGGTCTAAAAAAATAAAAGTTTTCCAGTTACAGAAGCATGCTCCTGGAGTAGAAGTAGCTGTTGGTGTTTTTTTCAATGGAAAGGATTTCATAATGCCGATAAACGTTAATTTTGAGCACAAAAGAATGTTTCCTGGAGAAATCGGGCCGAGCACAGGCGAGATGGGGACCATGATGTACTGGTCACAAAAAAATAATATGTTTCACATGACAATGGAAAAGATGAAGGAAAAACTTATTGCTTCGGGCTATGTTGGCTACATAGACATAAACTGTATTGTGAACTCAAAAGGCATATGGCCGCTGGAGTTCACCGTAAGGTTTGGATACCCTACTATTAGCATACAGATGGAAGGCATACTAACACCGATGGGAGAATTTCTTTATAGTCTGGCTTCAGGAGAGGATTTTACTTTCAAGACAAAGAAAGGGTTCCAGATTGGTGTCGTTATAGCTGTCCCGCCGTTTCCCTTTAATGATAACAATGCATTCAAAAGGTACTCAGAAGATGCTGTAATACTTTTCAAAAAAGACGATCGTAGCGGCGTGCACATTGGTGACGTAAAGCTCATCGATGACGACTGGAAAATGGCAGGGGTTTCCGGCTATGCCCTGGTTATAACAGGCTCTGGAATAACAGTTCAATCTGCAAGAGAAAAGTCCTATGAGCGCGTTTCAAACATTATGCTCCCCAATATGTTCTGGCGCACAGATATAGGAGTCAGATGGAATTCTGACAGCGATAAGCTCCAGACCTGGGGATACCTTTTCTAAAAATTATTATCTAAAGATTCATTGCTCTATAAACAATGAATCTTGGATCCCATCTTCTTTACAGAAAGCCGTGAGTTACAAAGAAGATGTGATAGAAATATTCAATCAGCGACACAAAAGATTTCATGAAGTAACAGGTTTTTCTTTGTAATAGTAAATCTCCACCCACTCTACTGGGCTGCCTAGAACAGGTTCGTACTCACCCAAAAAAGTATCCACACGCTGTCGGCGGCGCCTCTTCTTCTATTACTCTGACTAGCCATTGATAGTCACTAGTAATTATCCAACTGTCGCCAACATACATCGAACCTACATATTCGAATCGACCGCTTTTTACAGAATCTAAACTTAGCTGTTCTAAAGTCATGTCTAATAATAAAAACAGAAGGTTTTAAAAAGCAAAAATTATAGTAAGCTAGTTGCTCTGTTCTTCCCTGTGAACTTTTGCCGAAGGCGGCGTCATGATGAGCCAGTCTTCGCCCATGCCTGCGATGTCGCCGTTTATGGCTAGGCACGTCTTTCTGAGCTTCTCAACTGCCCTTTTCAGTTCTTCCATGTCCTTGGCTTTTAGTTCCTTTATCTTAACAAGAAGTATGCTACCTTCACGTACTTTTCTCTGAAGCCGGTCCGAGTCAGCATAATTGTCAAGCCGCTCAACCTCTACGAGCAGCCTCTTGTCACCCTTTTCCTCTTCCATGTCTATCTCGACGTATTCGTCTCCGCTCTTGAATTTTCCCATTATATCTTTCATTGCCATGTATTCCACCTCTTTTGTGTAGTTTCTAATCCAATAAGGGGTCTGATATATTTAAGATTTTGTATACTCGCTTGAAAAAATACCACAAGAAATATAAATCACACATGCATTACATGCGTAATTATACTACAGGATTTAAGAAGTATGTAGTAAGAATATGTGTATGGGAGCATCTGATGTATTGCCTGATGGAGCTTGTGAAGGAGGAGCACAGCCACACGAATCAACCCCGGCTTATGCATCAAGGATGTTGCGAGCTTTTGGATATGCCAACACTAGATTCGAAGAAAGAGTCGAAGATTCTAAGATAATGACAAACGACGATTGGCAAGATGCCCTTCAGTTATGGGCTTGTATAGTTTATCCTGTAGATGTTGTAAAAGGTTATTTCAGCCGAAAATTAGAAGGTACTTCACGTTAATTTTTACTTAAGCTTTCGCCGTCTCATTCATGACTTCCAGCATGGACACAATATTCCAGATCTGTGTACGCGTGTATGTGGGTATATTAGAATCATTGGAAACTTCATCTAATAGAGAAATAGCTGCGTTGATGCGGACAGCCAGTTCCTGCTTGCCGTTCAGGTTGTCCTTGGCTTCTTGAACCATGTTTCTTATGTTTCTTGGAACTGTCCTGTCATCATTGATTTCATCAAGAAGTTTGCTTATTGTTTCCATATTCATCATTTTCACCCTGTACTCCATAAGATTTTACACCAAAATTACTTATCATTTTTTACTAATAGCGAAAGCGGGTTTTCCTGAGTAGACGTAGCCCCAGCATTGCCTTACTTACCCGCCCTGACCTGCAGGCATCATGTTTTGTATTTTTTCCTGATTTTCCTTGAGTTTGTCCTTGAGACGCTTTTCCTGGCTTTCCAGTGTCTTTATCTTGATATCGAGTTCCTCTTTTTCCTCTTCGAGCTGGCTCTTTACATCGCTGGCTGATGTTTTTATGAGTATGGGACCAACTGAGCGGTAAATATCATCTGTCGCAAGCTCCACATGTTCCAGGGCTTTTTCAATCTCCTTGCTCTGCATCATAAGAGTCTGCTTCTGCATCATCAGCGACTGCAGTTGCTGGTTCTGCATCTGCAAATGACCTATAAGATTTTCAAGTTCGCTCATTTTAATCACTGTCCAAGAAACGCGCTTGCGTTGCACATTTTAACTTCATTGCCATCGCTCTCAAATGTTGGGCCAGGATATGAAATACAAAACCTATCGAACGGATAGGTTTCTTGCAATTTTTGCTGCGCTACCTGCGCAGCCAGTGCAAATCTGGCATCACTGCCTGCATCATCCACCAGCCCCATGACATACACAACTTCCGCAGGTAACATGTCTTTATCACGCTTTCTGGCAACCAAATATTCACGAGCTTTTTCCATTATTATCACCTAACTAACATAGGATGCGTCGGGACATTTCTATCTTCTACATATACTGCCAGAAAGTGCGCACCAGAGTGTTGGTTCTGATAATCCCTTGCAGCATCTTTAGGACTTGTTGGTGGAAGATATCTGATTACTAGTCTGCCATCGTGCACTATGTGCGTACCAACCCTTAATCTTACCCCAAGATCCACAAGTCTTTCATATTCAGCACGATTTTTCCGAAGTTCTCTCCTTATACCTGCGTCCATTAAATTACCTCGCCACTACTCTTTTTCTGAAAGGTTGTCTGGACTTTGCGATTATTCTGAAGCCGCAGAACGGACATCTTACCCGGTCTTCCAGCTCGAAATCTTTTCTGCATTTTAAACAAACATACATTATTATCACCCTTTGAACTCAAACGCGCCGGACGCGTATTTGGTGTCGCATTTACTGCACACCCAGACGCCGTTGGATTCCCGTTTTATTGCTGTGCGTGAGCAGGAAGGACACTTGTACTTCTTCTTCGATTTCTTCTCTACTTCCCTCAGCTTTACGCGCAGTTTTTTTCCGTATCGTGCAGGCATATCTCACCACTCAGTCCTTACAGTATATACTCCTATTAGTTTGATGCGAAGGTTTAAAAATTGAGTAATTGGAACGAAAAGTGGTATTTGTTAATTCTATTGTTTTATTAGTACTTTTTAATACTTTTTTATCTTATGACCGAGTATGACAGGTGTTGGGATTGCAAGGATGGTTGTGTTCCGTCAGATGAACGATGCATATCAGTCTCTGCAGGAAATAGATCCAGATAACGACCATCTTAGGCTGGCTATGCCGGACGAACGCGCTGACATCTCTGTCATTTATGAATATGCTAAGAGTTTACGGAAAGAAATCGCAGGCAGGGCACAATACTCTTTTCCTGTAAGGTTTCGAAGACCAGACACGTCCATAGAAATGACTGCTGCAGAGGTTCCAAGTATGTTAAAAGAACATGGTTTGGTAGGTGCTTTGTACTGCGATGATGGTACCTGGGTTATTAGGTCTAATTCACCATTGACAAGATCAGCAAACAGGTATTTGCGCAAAGTAGGCTTGGCTTTACCTTAACCTTATTGTCTCTAAGTTTCTCGGCGCAACTGATTCTACCCTGAACAGTTTGTGGATGGTTCTTGCAAACTCTACCGCTCCTGTACCATCGCCATGATTGACTATGATTTTTCTTGGCTTGTTCTTGAAATGCTGCAGGTAAGCAAGCAATTGCGGCTGGTCACTGTGACCGCCGAGGCCCGAAACAGTCTGCACATCCAGCTTAAGCTCCAGAGTTTTCCCGTTGTCAAGTTGCACCTCTTTCCAGCCTTTTTGTATGCGCCGACCTGGCGAGCCTTCTGCCTGGTAGCCGACGAACAATATCATGTTTTTTTCATTTCCAGCCATAGCCTGGAGGTATTCTATGGCAGGGCCGCCCATGAGCATGCCTGACGTGGATATTATTATTGCAGGTTCTGTGCTGTTCAATGCCACTTCTCTTTCCTTCTGCGAGCCTATTCCATGCAGCCTGCTGTCGGTGAACGGGTTTTTGCCTTTATGCAGTATGAGTGTCTGTATGTATTTGGACATGTACTCAGGGTAAGCTGTGTGTATGGCTGTCGTGTCCCATATCATACCGTCCAGATAAATTGGCACGTTTATGTCAGTTTCAGTTAGTATTGTTATGACATCCTGGCTTCTGCCTACTGCAAATGATGGTATAAGCACTCTGCCTCCTCTTTCCAACGCAGTTCGTACATGCTGGATAAGCGAAGCTTCTCCGTCCTTATGCGACGGCTTTGAGCCTTCGCTGTTGCCATAGGTTGATTCTATTATTATTGCTTCTGCTCGTGTATAATCTGTGTAAGCCTTTTCAAACAGTTTTGTATTTTCATATTTTATGTCGCCGCTGTAAACAAGATTGTAAAGACCGTCGCCGATGTGTATGTGTATGCTTGAGGAGCCCAGCAGATGGCCCGCATTCTGAAAGGTTATGCGCATGTCTGGCGCTATATCCGTAACCTCCCCGTATTCCAGTGGTATGCAGTGTCTTATCGCCTCTTCTATGGATTTGGAGCTGTAGAAGGCCTTTCTGTTTTCTCTCTGACATATTTGTATGTAATCAAGTTGCATGAGTGCAGCTATGTCTCGCGTTGGCCTTGTGCAGTAGACAGGACCTCTGTAGCCGTATTCGTAAAGATAAGGAACCATGCCAATATGGTCCATGTGGGCGTGAGAAAGCAGGACGGCGTCAAGCGTCTGTATGTTGAATTCCGAGGCATCCAGATAAGGATAGGGTTTTGTAGCCGTGAGGTTAACAGCCATGCCGCAATCAAGAAGAACCCGCGTCTGTGGCGTCTGAAGCAGCATACACGATCGCCCGACTTCGCGGAATGAACCCAGCCCTGTCAGCCGTATCCATTCAACTTCCTTGCCCTCGGCGTATATTTTCTCGCCAATTTTATTTAGAAACTTTTTTCTGTAGCCGGCATCTTTGTGAAGCATTTTTCTTATTGACTTGATAAGTTCCGAATCAATAACAGGTGCCCTGTATATCTGTGGCGTCCAGAAAGTTTTCTGCTTTATCGAAAGGAGCGTCTCGCCGCTCTTGCCTATTACAAGCCCTGGCTTTTCCGCGTGTATTACAACCTTGGCGAATTCAGGCTCGAAATATATGTCCTTTACACCAGCCTCATCAGGTACAAGTTTTTTAATAAGTTCTATGGTTTTTTCCTCATTCATGACAATAGACTGGTCAGCTCTTACCTCTATTCGTTTTTTGACCTTGTTGACTATTTTTTTTATAAGGTCGGTCGAGTCATTGAAAAATTCCTTGTTCTTTGTGTAAAGTATTATTTCACTGCCCTCATAGCTTACATCAGATATCATGGCGTTTTTTGGCAGGTCTTCCTTTATAGAATCCATTATCATATCGTCACCAGAATTAACACATCTCAATTATCATCCAAAGAAGCACCGCCGTGCAAATTTTATTTAGTAAGATCTAAAAATAATAAGAACTGAAATTAGCTCATTTCATGAATTCTGCTATTTTCTCCTCTTTCACAATTTCAATTCCGTTCTTATCTATTACAAATATGTTTATTTTTTTGCCGCCGGAAAAGACGTCGCGTTCTTTTGCTGACCTGATTGCGCGAGTCGCTAATCTTATTCCCTCATCTTTGGTCATGCCATCCTTGTAACCATCTTCCAGTACCCCGTAGGCAATTGGTGATCCGGAGCCAGTTGACGTGAATTTGTCTTCCTCAGCGCCACCTGCCGGATCTATGCTAAAAATATGAAGCCCGTCCTTGTCAACACCACCAAGTATTGGCATGAACATGTAAGGATACCATCTCGACTGGGATAGTATGTTGGAAAGCAGCGTGGCAATTGCTTTTACTGTTATTTCCGCATTTCTCGTGAGCTTGTATATGTTTATCTCCGCTTTTACTATTCTTATGAGCGCCTGTGCGTCCCCGACACCACCGGAAATAGTTAATGCGACCTTGTCGTCTATCTGGTGTATCTTCTGTACTTCCTTGCCAGCGACCAGCCAGCCCATCGTGGACTTGCTTTCAGCTCCAAGTACTATACAATCCTTGCAAACAAAACCAACTGTTGTTGTGCCTGTTTTCATCTGCTCTTGCTGTTGCATTTTTTCACCTTAGACAAAGAGAATATAGGACTTTGAATAATACACATTTCATTCAAAGTCCTTATTGTGAACTTTGAAAAATTATAGGGTTAATCAAAGTTCTCAATATAATAAAAATTGAATACTATCAATAATGTCGTGAAGTATTTAAACCTTAATTGTTGTGGTGTAAAAATCAATCTCATGTTTAGGGAAAATCCTGCTATGCAACTAATGACCAGACTTTGACCTTAGTACCTAAAATTATATATGCCGCCAATAGCATTATTCTACTTATGCGCAAGAAATGTCCTTATCTTTCTACACAACTGGAGTGCTTTGCAGGCAGCTTTGGCACTGTAAAATGTCTTGATCACAAATTCCACAGAGACTGCCATTTTAAAATAAAGGCTGATAACAAGGGGAAAAAAGAAGAACTCATTCAGATTAATTTCTAGATGCTAACGCTTTAGTGTGAACAGCAAGACTCTAACACATCTTTTTGGAGCATGAAAATTTCTTACTTTGACACACAATTTTTAGAGAATTAACTATGAGCACAAACCATTTCTAATACAAATTAGCACGCTTTGTTTGTCTTGTACAAATAGCCGTTATCTTCTGAGATGAAATAACCATCACCATAAACTAGGCGGTCACCTTCTGTGTGCGGCACGTCCATCATAAATCCGCTCACCTGAACCTGTGCGTCGCCAAGCAGAACATTAGTGGTTTTAACACGGGTAACACGAGTTTCTTTAAGCACGAGCGAGCTCAACTCAGGTATGATCGAGAACACGCCGGCAGGGAATTGTGTCCTGTTTAGGTTATTGATAAAGCCTGTCAGTTTTGCGATTGCCTGTTCATTGTCTACAGGCTGGCCTGCGTATACTCTCTCATTCCCAAGAGTGCAGTCGCCAGGGGCTAAAACATAATACCCTGCGACAACTAGCAGAATAATTACAACAAGTATAATAAGTAATTTTTTCATTACTGGCAAATTTTTTATATCGGATAGATTTTTTGCCTTGCTCACTAACCCACCTCATAATTATTGATTTTTGGTAGTTAAATCCTTTTGTTTTTGTACTTTGGGCACATTACGAACAAATCAATATGCTTTAGCCACGTAGACAACGTGTTTTGCAGGCTTGCCGCAATACAGGCATGGTGCAAAAGGTTTCTCTTCTTTTTCATATAGAGTTCCGCGTATTTCATAGCCGCCGGAATCTGTTTTTATCATCTCTTCGCACTCGCCAGAACCGCACCAGTTCCCCCTGAGGAAGCCGCCTTTCTTCGAAATGTCTTTCAGCTGGTTCATGTTGTGAACATCCCTTATGTTGTCTAACAGGAATTTTTCCGAGTGAACTGCCAGGGATTTCTGCATACCTTCAAGGTTTTTTTTAACTTCACCAAGTTCAGTAATCTTTATTCTCTTCTTGTCGCCCAGTCTTGAGACAGCAGTAACCTCATTGTTTTCTATATCTTTTGGTCCTATCTCCAGTCGCAGCGGCACCCCGCGCAGTTCCCATTCATTGAACTTGAAGCCGGCAGAATGATCGCGGTCGTCCATATAAACACGCAGCCCGTGCTGTTCGAGATGACTTTCAACTTCTTTGCATTTCTTAAGCACAACTTCTTCTTTTCCTGTGAAGAGTATCGGAATGATAACTACTTGATAAGGCGCAACTTCGGGCGGCAGCACAGCGCCTTTGTCGTCACCATGGTGCATTATGAGAATGCCTATCTGCCTGGTTGACATGCCCCATGAGGTCTGCCAGACGTATCGCTTTTTTTCATCCCTGTCCATATATTGAATGTTAAAAGGTTTGGAGAAGTGCTGGCCAAGCATGTGACAGTCAGGACCCTGTACAACCTTACCATCTTTTGTTAATGTGTCAAAAACAACAGTAAAATCTGCACCTGCAAATGTATCCGACTTCGGGCGAATAAGTATAAGCGGTTTGAGAGCAAGCATGTCATAGACATGCTTATACATTTTTATTACAGTTTTAACCCAATTTTCTGCATCTTCTTTTGTTGCATGCGCAGTGTGACCTTCTTGCCATAAGAATTCACGCCCTCTTATGAAAGGTTTTGTAATTTTTGTGTCGAATCGTGCTACATTGTTCCACTGATTGATTAGCAGTGGTAGATCCTTGTAAGAACGTATCCATAACGCATACATGTAGTACATAATCGTCTCAGAAGTGGGTCTTACATAGAGCTTTTCCTCGAGCTTTTCGCCGCCAGCTTCTGTTATGACAAATGCCTCTGCCCTGAAGCCTTTGAAATGCTCTTCCTCTTTTTTAAGCAGATGTTCTGGTATAACCAAGGGAAAATATGCATTCTTGACACCGTTCGATTTTATTAATCGGTCGAAAATCTGCTGTATGCTTTCCCAAACAGCATAGCCCCACGGAAGTATTACGTCAAACCCCTTTACCGGACTCCTCTGATCAATGAAGTCGCCCCTTCTTACGACTTCCAGATACCACTTTCCAAAATCCTCATCTTGTTTTGTCTGTATACCCATATCTTCTGACATATAATCACCTATTGCTAATAATTAATGTGAGTTGGTTTAATTTAAGCATAGACGTATCTAAAGAAAAAGTCTTATCTTCGGCTAGGAAGTCGTTCACCAGTCATCTGACTCACAATTTTAATTGAACTGAAGATTCTTAAAGCATTATACTGTCATAATTTATATGTCTAGATATGTTGTGCACAATATAGCAACTAGAACAGTGTTGGCAATTAAACCATATACAAAGGGTCATTTATGGTCGTTAAACCACTGCTAATTCCTGGTGATCTTGGTGCATTCGATCGGGCGAGCGCTACCCAACCAATAGAAATTCTTAAGGAAACTTTTTATTCCACCCCTCACATTTAGTAACTATGAAACGCAAGACGAATAAGGAAGTGCTGTTGTCAGAGGAAAGAACACTACTTTCAAAGGAACGCACTATACTCTCTTTTATGAGTACTGCTCTTGCATTCATCGGCGTTGGGATCGTAATAATAAAATTGTTCGAAAATTCATCAATCCAGATAATTGGCTATTTGGTTGTTGTTATCGGTTTTGTAGAAATCGGTGAGTCTTTGCGGAGACTTAAAGGAAAGCAACGGCAGATGAGCAAACTGGAAAAACAAACTGGCATTTAAAGGAATTTAGCCATCTGCACAATATCTATACCTTTCCGATAGTGTTCGCGGAAGTATCCTTCTTGTTCAAAACCGAATTTTTTGAATAAATTAATCGCAATCTTATTATCGGCCTTGGACCTGGCAACAATTTTTCTCATTGACTTCTCTGCAAGAAAACCAATTGCCTGATCTAGTAGCTTGGTAGCTATGCCTTGTTTTCTATATTCCTCATCCACACAAAGTGTCCTTATCTCTGCCAGATCTAACTCAACAATAGATATGCGAATACAACCAATAATTTTCTCATAATCTTCAACAACAAAGAAAAAATCCTTTTTCATTTTATCCTTTATGTACTGGTAATCAAAGGTCACGTAACCCATGTAATCTTCCTGAGAATTACGCTTTATAACATCAGCTATGTCCCTGGCATCTCCTGCCGCAGCAAGTCGTATTTTCATAAAACCACAATAAATAATATTTCTTTGACTGCAAGCTACTTTCTTTTTAAGAAAGGAGCTTAGTGGGCTCACCCGGATTTGAACCGGGGCCACATGGTCCCTAACCACGAATCCTAACCATCCTAGAGCCGTGTTCTTTCTTTTCCCTTAAGGGTTTTCTTTCTTACAAGAAAGAAAAGGCTTAGCTAGACTATGAGCCCAATGAATAGAAACAATTGCAGGTATAAATTTAAAGCGCTATCCTGATTCTTCTGCTCACTTCAACGCCGTCGGCGCCAAAGTCGTGCAGGGCGCTCCTGTAGTTGTCGCTTTCCCTCACGTATTTGAGGAAATCTTTCATTTCTTTCTCGAATCTTTTCACATTGTCTGCTACAACAACCGCATTTTTAGTCATCTTCGTCTCCGCTGCTTTCAGGTATCTGAGATATTCTGTTTTTTCAGCATCAATGAACACAAAATCGAACGGTCCTTCGAGGGCGGGAATTATATCCAGCGCATTTCCATGCATAATCTCCACTTTTTTTGAAAGCCCTGCTCTTTCAATGTTCAGTTTGGCAGCTTCACGGTTTTTCTTTAGCGCTTCTATCGTGGTTATTTTCCCCTTCCTCATGTTTTTCGCCATCAAGATAGCAGAGTAGCCTACAAGTGTCCCTATCTCCAGCACGTTTGTTGGCTGCACTTTCTTGATTACATCTTCCAGGACGGAACCCTTCTCACGCCCTATGATTGGAAGCATGACATTGCCCGGCTTGTTTTGGGCTTGCGCAGCCTTTTCTATCTCATTGAGCACCTTTTCCGCGTTGTTGAATATCATTTTATTATCTCCAGTATCTCTTCTATGCTTTTCTGCATATCTTTGAGCGAGCACTCATTTACAATTGTGAAATCAGCCATTGCTATC
>DUFR01000015.1 GCA_013331845.1 Candidatus Aenigmatarchaeota archaeon
AGTGATATCATGGGAAAAATACAGGACTATGCTATAAAGAACAACATCAAAGCGAAGGAATGTGTTTATCATACATGGCGTGATGCCAGGAACAAAAAGAACGAGTCCACGGGCAAGATACGCGTCCTTGTGCCGCCAAAAAGCACCATAGCAATGGTAGAATACACCTGTCCTGAATGCAAGCATGAAGCTTACTCGGAGCAGGAATGGAAAAGACCTTTTAATATTAAATGCGCAAAATGCGGCTTCAAGATAACCGTGCCAAAGATGAAGGCTGCTGCCAAGAAGGAAATGAAGGCAGATAATGCTAAAATAAAGGGTTAATCTTTGTAAATACCCATTTCTCTTTTTGTTTTCTCAACTGTTACGGGCCATTCTGCTTCCAGTTTTTTATAAACAGCTGCAGGAACTGAAACCAACCAAGAGTATTCTGTGTGACTTTTTAATACGTTACATATTATAGAGCCATTTTATAGAGCCATTTTCTCTGCGAGAAGAAGCCAAAATACAAGAATCGTAGGCTTTATCAATTTCAGACACTTCTAAAATATGCCCTCTTCTAAATGTTCTCATTAAAACCGAATTTACTATTCTTTAAAGTCTTATAAACCTGTTCCACATTCTTTTTACAAACATGGTCATGATAGCGGAAACCGCCGCCCATGGACTTGGGCACATGCATAAGTTCATGAATAATTGTCTTTGTCTGTTCTTCTTCATTCATTTTGTCAAATTTTTCAGAAATAACCTCAATCACGTAATGCGCCTTCAGATCAAGGGCAGCCTGCATGACGCGCGGCATAGCATGACATCTTGCTAGAGTATATCGTGACTGGCTCCCGGTAGAGCGTAAAAACTTTATCCGGGAGAAGTCGTGCTTTATGCCCGTCCTTTCCGCTATGTTTTTTGCCCTTGCTTCTATATCAGGAGCCGGATGATACTTTATCATGCATCAAAATGTGACGGAAAGGTTAAATGAATATCTGCTCAGATAAGAACATGAAACTGGTAGAATTGGACTTATCAAAAGTTGAATTTAGTTCTAATGATACAAAACTAGGAATTAGAATTCCAAAAATTCTTAGTAGGGATCTCGCGTATGAAACAGGAACTCATATAGGAGATGGACACATTTCATGTTATAAAAGAAAAGACGGCAATCTTTATCTAAGCGATTATTCTGGTGGTTTTAGAGACGAATATGATTTTTACCAAAATGTATTAATTCCACTTTTATACGAAATTTATAATAAAAAATTATTACCTTATAAATCTACTAAAAATACTATAAAATTAGTAATAAAAAGTAAAGCAATAACTACATTTAAAATTAATTCTTTGGGTCTTGCTAATGGATGTAAAAATGGTATAATAAAGATACCAAAAATTATTATGGATTCTGGTTTAGAATTTAAAAAATCCTGTCTTGGGGGTATAATAGACACAGATTTCTCTTTAGTTTTTAGACATGGAAAATATCCAAAAATAACAGGATCACTAATTTCAGAAAACAAAAAATTAAAAAACCAGATATTGGATATTCTGGAAGATTTAAACATAAAATATACATGCTGCTTTTACAAGCATTTCGATAAAAGGTTTAATAAAAACTATTCAGAATTTAAAATAGATATAAATGGAGAAGAGAATTTAGAGAAATGGTTAAAGGAAGTTGGATTTCGAAGTCCTAAACACTCAGTAAAGTTAAACTTATGGAAAAGATTTGGCTTTTGTGAGAAATTTTTAAGCTATAATGATAGAAAACATATATTAGAAAATGCCACGTTAGCTCAGTTGGTAGAGCGTTAGCAAAATGCCGCTAAACCTTGGTAAGGTAAAAACATGTAGAATCTGCTGTTTCCTTAAAAGGCCCTGAGTTCGACTCTCAGACGTGGCTTAGTTGTCATTCCATGTTCCTTACTTTCTCAAATTCCGGAACATATCTTTCCTCAAACGGGAACGGTGTCTCAAGCCAGACTCTTACTATTTCCTTTGCTGTCTCTTCATGCATTGCATTGAGCGCGAGAATATTAGAATTATTGATTCCTCGTGAATTTCTTGCTTCCTCAGCATCACGGCAGTGAACAGCGTAGGCACCAGGCACCTTGTTTGCAGCCATGGCAGTGCCGGCACCTGTCCTGCATATAACTATGCCTCTTGAGTAATCGCCTTTTGCAACTGCTTCAGAAACCTTTCTTGCGACATCCACATAGGAGCCGTCACCAAAGTCGTCTACGATAAGCGAGAGTTCTGTCCTTATGTAAGTTACCAGCGCGTCCTTCAGAGGAACCTGCTTTGGAATGCAACCTATCGCAATTTTTTCGTACATTTTTATCTTCATTCATTTTACTCTGAGTGCTTAAATTAGTTACACCTTCGAGATTGTATGAACATTCTGAATATTTTAGTATGAACAATTTATTTTTCACTTTTTATACAGGAAAAACAATGTATAACTATGGCGAAGGCAAATTCTCAATTGAAAAAAATCATCATCATGATTGTAATAGCTGAACTTGCTGGAATAATCGGCTCTATTTTCACAACACCTGCTATCGGGTCGTGGTATGCTAGCCTCAACAAGCCCTGGTTCACTCCCCCTTCGTGGGTTTTCGGCCCGGTGTGGCTAACACTTTATGCACTAATGGGCATTGCTGCCGGAATTGTCTGGCACTCAAAGAGCAAAATTAAAGAAAGGGCACTGCAGATATATGGATTTCAATTGTTTCTGAACTTAGTATGGTCACTGTTATTCTTTGGCCTGCGCAATCCGTTATATGGCCTGATTGATATTGTTCTGATGTGGATAGCAATAGCTGCTACAATATTCATGTTCTATAAAGTTAACAAAAAATCCGCAGCGCTGCTCATACCATATATAATCTGGGTCACAATAGCTACTGCTCTGAATTATTATGTGCTGGTGCTTAACTAACCTTTACTACCTTCTAAGTCCTTCCTGAAGATCAAAACCATATCTTGTGATGTCGCGGTCCAACGCAGCTGCTGCAGCGCGATAACTTGAAAAGATAGTAGAATATACTGTAGGATCGTATTGATCTCTCATCGCTTCGATAGCATCCATACGATGACCCAAAAGTGCCAGTTCTTGTTGTGCAGCTTCCATGCGTTTTCTTACCTGTCCTTCGTCCATGGCTAAAATTATATCAGGTAAGTTTAAAAAATGATTAGCGTTCGTTACTTCTAACTATAAGAAATTATTCATCATAGTGTAATCATGAAACTTGGGCCCATAGCTATGTTACTGGTACAACTGACAACACAGAGCCCGGAAATAGTTGAAACGAAGAAGCTTGACATTGTTGGAGAACTTAACGGCAAACCGGGTGCTGAGATAGTAATGTACAGAGGCGGACCAGAAAAGCCTGATATTGACGGCCACTATGACATGACATTAAGACCTGGAGAAAAATATAATACTGTTACAATTTATAAAGTACTAGACGGACCAGAAGCACCCTATACAGAATTAACGATAAGTGGACACCTTATGTATGCCAGACTTATTCGAGGATTTCAGTGGCAAGGACCTTATATTGAACACATGTGCTTTACAGATCTAACAGAAGACGGTGTTCCTGATGTCTTACTGGTATCTCCTGGCCACAGAAACGGCAAGGTGATAAGTTACGACACCGACAAAGGTCAGTACAGGATGCTTAAGCTGGTGGTTGTCCCGGACGAAGTGAAGAAATTCTAGGTTTGACTCATTGAAAGGTAGAATTAAAACATTTCTTTCCGAATTAATAGCATGTTTGACCTTGTCGGCATTATTCTGCATCTGGATACTTATCTAAGCGCTATAATCAGGGACTACGGACTATGGGTTTATCTCATATTGTTTTTGATAATATTTCTGGAGACAGGTCTGGTGGTAACGCCGTTTTTACCAGGTGACAGCCTGCTTTTTGTCGCAGGCACGCTTGCTGCTGTAGGCCTGCTTAATTTTTCATGGCTTTTTATCATATTTGTCGTGGCTGCAATAATCGGCGACACGGTAAACTACTGGATGGGTCATCACTTCAGCAAACGCGTGCTGGAGAAAGGAAAAATAAGATTTGTCAAGAAAGAACATCTTGACAGCGCATATCACTTTTATGAGAAACACGGCGGCAAAACTATAATACTTGCGCGCTTTCTGCCGTTCATCCGGACATTTGCACCGTTTGTGGCGGGCATCGTAAGGATGAAATACAGAAGCTTCGCTTCCTACAACATAATTGGCGGCCTGGTGTGGGTGGCTGCTTTCCTAACAGCGGGCTACTTTTTCGGCAACATACCTATTGTAAAAGATAACCTAGGGCTTGTTGTTGTTGGCATTATTATCATTACAGTAGTTGCGGGGCTTTTTGGATTTCTTAGACATAAAGTTCAGAAGAAATAATTTATATAACGCAACTAGAATCATGAGTTAGATTTAACAAAGGTGACATATTTGACTTTATTCAAAACAAAACTCGAGAAGGCAACATTTGCAGCCGGCTGCTTCTGGGGAATTGAAGCTGCGTTCAAGCAAGTTAAAGGTGTAGTCAAGACAACTGTTGGTTACACAGGCGGCTCGTTCGAGAATCCTACGTACGAAGATGTATGCAACGGAAAAACCGGTCATGCAGAAGCTGTTGAGGTCGAGTTCGATCCCAAAAAAACTTCTTATCAAAAACTTCTGGAAGTTTTTTGGCGCATACATGACCCTACACAGATTAACAGACAGGGCCCTGATGTAGGGAGCCAGTACAGATCCGTTATATTTTATCATGATTCAAATCAAAAGAAGCTATCAGAGACTTCTATGAAAAAGGGGCAAAAAATCCACGCAAAGCCGATCACAACAAAGATAGTAAAAGTGCCGAAATTTTGGCTGGCCGAGGATTACCATCAGGATTACCATGAAAAGCACGGTGGCACATGCAAAATCTAGCTAACTTTGTGTACGAACTCGTAGAAGATCTCTGCTAACTTTTCTCGGGCTTCGAAGTCGCCGAGCTTCTCTGATACTGCTTTAAGTGTCAGTTTTTTCGCCGTTAGGAACTTTACTATCAAGTCAGCAGAGAACTTTTTCTTTTCCGGGCTTCTTGGAGGTAGCATATTCTTGAAATTCACGTAAAGGAATATAGCTGCAGCAACATCGCGCACGGTGGCTTTTTTTATCTTCTTTTTTACTTCTTCGGCAAATTCCTGCGCCTTTTCCATGAAATGCTTGTCATCCTCGTAGAACTGATAATATCCATAAATCTCGTTGACGAAGTTCTTGGTCTGATAACTGGGCGGGCAGAAATCCTCTGCATAACCCAGAGAGTGCAGCCAAATTATAACTTTAGTATATTTTATGTTGGAAACATCCTCATCGCTGACTAGGTCGTCTATGAATTCCTTTGTTGTCTCTTTTGTTTGCAGCGCCTTTTCAAGAAACTCCGGCCTGATGTTATTTTTTTCAAAGAAGCGTGCGCCGCCCTTTATCGAGGCGCTAACGCGGAACAACTCCTTCTGGAAGTCCGTTAGCATTTCTACGGTGTCTTCGTCCTTTATACGGGCCATACGCTCACCGAGGATTTTTCCGACAGCCTCGCGCCAGTCCTCACCATCAGTCTTTTTCAGGTAATCCCTTGCCAGAAGGGGCTTGAGCATGTTTATTATAAAGATGGTTTCAGGCTCAGAGCGTTTGCCGCCCATGAAGACTATGCGAAGAAAGCGGTCCCATATTTCATCAACGTTCTTGGGCTTACTTGGCTGCTCCTTCATTGTCATGCCCACGAGCTTGTCAAATCCCTTCGGAATCATTTTAGAGAATTGGGTGCAAGGCTTTAAGAACTATTGCAAAACATTTTTACTATGGAACAGGAAGAAGAAATGTTTTGCAACAACTGCGGCAAGAAGATGAAAAAAAGGGCCATAAAGACGATAGCAGGCTCCTGGGACACCTGGGACTGCCCGTTCTGCCACGCGTGATTTTATGGAAACAGCAGATATAAAGAGAACCCAGAGAAAAGTCAACCGATTCAAGAAAAAGGTGATCATACCGGTTCTTGTTGTGCTTACAGGCATATTCGTGTTCACAACAGCAGATTTAACAAAAGAAGTTATGACCATGTTCTTCGGCAGCGTCGCGGGCTTCTCGCTGCTTACAATAATATTTTTTGTCGCCAACATGACCAAGGAGCAGACGCTAAAGGATGCAATAAAGCCTTATGCGATTGTTTTTGGGTTATTGCTTTTGTGGATCTTAATATTCGCGGGTCTGCGTCTGGTCTGGCAATTCTGATCTTAAAAGCTTTTTCTTGAAAGGTTTGTAATCTGAAGTGAACCTACGATGCATACAAAACAAAGCCCATTAAAAACTGCAACTTACTGCGGTCCGAAAGACCTCATTAGCAGGCTTGTTAGCCTAACTGGCCGCGTAGAACATGACGAATGCCACGCATTTTTTGTTTACCAGTTCAAAATACTAGAAAAAGACACATCTGACATAGCATATCTTGATTATGTAATGAAATTGCTAAGAGACGCCGGACAGAAAGGATTTCACATAACAACACTGCCAGTTAAATACAGACAATTCAGTGCACAAAATGGCTACATTTTCTGAGAAATTTAAGCTGTCAAATAGAATTAGAAACATGTTTTCCGTTCTCGTTCAGATATGGGGACCTGTTGATTCGATTTCGTGCGCATACGACTGGATAACAACAGGCATAATCAAGAATCCTGAAAGCCTTGATATTGGTAAGCTTCGCATCGCAGCCATTAACATAATTAACGGTATGGAGTACAAGCCGTTGACAAACGCAGTGCGGCTCAATGTAGTTCGTGATGAAAAAACAGAAATGAAAGTTACTCTAATGGATTTGTGGTAACATGATTCCTTCAAAACTCGGCGAGAGGCTGGAAAAGCTCGGTCTGAGCGAGTCGATTTATGAGCAGCGGACGAGGAAATGCATTCTTTCGCGGACAGACATGGAAATGGAAAAAGTTCCCTGGTATGAAAGCGCCTACTTCCTTCCTGATGATTTCCATAAAAAAGATTCTTTTGTTTTTGATCCTGTATCACTTGTGCCCTGTTTAGCTTTGGATGCAAAAAAAGAGGACAAAATACTGGATATATGCGCTGCGCCGGGAACTAAGACCTTCATCATTTCTTTTCTTACGAGAAACGAGGCCTACATCATTGCCAATGACATAAGTCGGCTTCGGGTAAAACGATTGAAGGGTATAGTAAATAAATACGATCTCAGTGCGGAAGTTCTTAACATGTCGGGCCGCAAAATAGCCGGTTCCTTTAATAAAATAATTCTTGACGCGCCCTGCAGCGGCGAAGGCATGGTGAACAAAAACAAAAAACTGTTTGATCACTGGTCGGAAAAGCGCATTAGGATGATAGCGAAGAAGCAGAAGAAACTCATAGCTCATGCGTTTGAACTGCTGGAATGGGGCGGGACGCTTGTCTACTCCACATGTACCTTCTCCACGGAAGAGAATGAGGGAGTTGTTGACTTTCTGTTAAGCAAATACAAGGACGCGAAACTTGCTGATATTGACGTGAATATTGTTCACACGCAAGGTCTGATAGACTGGGATGGTAAAAAGTATGACAATAGCCTAGCAAAGTGCTTCCGCATCTATCCGCAGCACAACAACACAAGCGGGTTCTTCGTCGCCAAGATAAGTAAGGGCGAATAGTACAACTTTTAGAAATTTCTAAAAGTTATAAAGGTTCGTTTTCTATAGATATCCTATGAGCCAAAACATAAACGAGAAATACGAACATGACCGTGCGGCAAGAAAAACATTCAAATTGCGAATAATATATAACAAAAAAGGCTGCATAGCTGCCGGGCACTGCGTTCTCTCGGATCCCTATGACTTCACACTGGACGAGGAATTCAAGGCTGACCTCAAAGAAAGCAAAGAAGGCGAAGGGGCACAGAAGGGCGTCTTTTTCAAGGACATTGAAACAACTGAACCGCACCTTGTAATGAATGCAGCCAGAACATGCACGCCAAAGGTCATAGCTGTAATGGACCTGGAAACAGGAAAAAGAATAGCCTAGGTGATTAAATGAATCTTATTGTTGAACATGACGAAACAGCGCAGAAATTCACCGCTGATGCGAATGGCGAGGAATGCCTACTGGCTTATACAATTGTAAACAACACACTTAACCTGCACGTTATGGTAGTCCCTGACGGCAAAGCAGGAGAAGAGGCTGCTGAACAATTGTGTATGACCGTCTTTGAATACGCAAAGAAAAACAACTTTAAAATTATTTCTTCTTCAGAACAAATAGACGATTTTATCAAAAAGCATCCTGAGTTTGATGACCTTGTAGATAAGGAATAAAGTACCCCCATAAAATTTAGAGGAAAAAGAAGTTTGTATAGACGGTTTAAAAAATTATGTATTTGATATACTGTATAAATACTTATATTTTACTACTGAATAATGCGAACTAATCAAAACACTAGTGAAAGTGACAGAGAATGCTTCGAAAATGTTGGAATACTACTCAGCAGGTTTAAGAAAAAAACTAAAAGGGAACCTATATAAATATCCTGAAGACTTCACAGTAAGAGAAGTTCATTCTGAAGGCATATGCCAGGTTGAAAAATTAGCGGAAACCGTAGAAAGCATAAAAGACACCCTAATAACCGAGGTGTAATATGGCAGAAGAATACATAATAGATGTTTTTTGCAGTAAATGCAGAAGTCAGATTTTTAGATACAGAAAAGAAGGCGAAGGCCACTTAATGAAATGCTATACGTCAAACGTGCTCAGAGATTTTACAAGCCCTGAAAACCATTTACAATGTCCAGAATGCGATACCCAGTTTGCAAGGAACACAATGATACACGGCCGGCCGGCATATAAAATAATACAGGGCAAGGTATTTGTCAGAAGGTAGACATGATGGACGAACTAATAGATATTATTAATGAAAATGGCAACATAATAGGCTCGAAGTTGAAGAGCAAAGCTCACCGAGATGGCGACTGGCATAGGGGTGCGCATGTCTGGATAGTAAAAGACGAAAAAATAATGTTGCAGAAAAGATCTGCGTCAAAGGATTTTTTTCCAAACCGTTTTGATGTTTCCTGCGCTGGCCACGTAAAAAGCGGGGAGAATTATGCAGATGCGATGGCGAGGGAGCTCAAAGAAGAACTTAATCTCAGCATCAATAAAGACGAATTGATAAATCTCGGGGAAAGAAAGCAAATTTCAATAATAAAGGAAAAGCAGCTTATCAGCAGGGAAATAATCAGAATTTTCCTTCTGGAGCTTAAATTACCTAAATTCGTTAAACCCGATAAAGATGAAATATCAGAAATAATATTTTTTGACAGCAAAGAACTTAGGGACATGATTTCAAGAAAACCTGAGCTTTTTGTGGACGATAAAGACTATTTTTTTGATACCATAGTAAAGATAGAAGCTTTTTTTGACTCTAAATATAGGGCTTAAAGGTTCGACCATCTTCTCAAATCACGGAAAAATCACTATGGTAATGTTTATATATCGGGACAAAAATAGTAGTTATAGTGAACCCAGAAAAGAAACCGTATATGTTTTCTGGGTTCACATATAGTTCCCAAGGAAGTAATACAAGAAAGAACGAAGTTCTTTCTGTACAGCAAGAGCTAAGCTCTTGCTCGTATCCAAATTGATGCCTTGGAGAACTATATAGACAAATTGGAGTTAGTTAAATGAAGATATACACATTCTTGGTTGCCATTATTTTACTTAGTGTGCCTACTTTTGCATTTACTATGTTTATGTCTGAAGATACGCAAATTGTACCTATCGGAACATCCAAAGAGGTCAACATCAGCGTATACAGCACGAAAAGTGACGATATTTCCTTCAGCATCCTCGACTCAAAACCGTGGATAACCCAAAGCACCGAATTGATGCATTTAGACGGCGGCAGCACGAAAACACTTACCGTATTTCTCACGCCTTTCCTTGACACCATGCCTGGCATTTATAAGATAGGGCTTTTGGCCGAATCACCAACAGGCGAGCAGCAGAGCAAGTTCATGTTTGTAAATGTTGAGAAAATAAACAGTGTTGAAATCGACAAGGTAGAGATTACCGGGAATTACACCCCTACAGGCTACGCCAACATGAATGTTATAATCAGAAATTACAAGACAACGACTGTCAAGAACCTCAAAGTCTCAGCGTCCATAAGTTCGCCAGTCACAAAGTTAATAGAATTTGACCAGAACATCGACAGTCTGGATTCTGGCGAAATGAAAAACATAACATATAATTTTATAATACCGAAAATGGCAAAGTCCGGCCTCTACACGTTTGATGTGAAACTCGAGAGCGAAGGCAACGTAAGGGAAAAGGTAAGAACCTTCCTGGTATCAAGCCAGGCAAAGTTTACGGAAACTTCCAGCCAGCAACCACTGGTGCTGGGATTCAGCAGAACAATCACAGTCACTAACATAGGCAACTTTGCTGATGATGCGACCGTGACAGCTACCTTATCGCCTTTTGAAGCTGCATTCTATTCTGGCGAAAAACCACTATCCATAGTCAACGACGAGTTTACATGGGTACTGGAAAGCATAAACCCTGGCGAAGCAAGAACCCTATATTATAGAGTTGATTATACATCACTTTTCCTGTTTTTGGTTGTCATAGGTTTTGCTGTCTGGATATTCTTTTACAAGGTAAGAATCATCCGCATAAAGAAATTCATACTTGAGAAAAAATTCATAGAAGAAGGCGAGGAATTCACCGTAGGTATTGAGATTGCAAACTCGACGGGCAGAAAAATTGAAAACGTAACTGTCAAGGATTTCGTGCCTTCAGTCTTCAACATAAAGGAAGGCGAGGGCCTGAAGCCTGTAAGGAAGAAAACAGCGGCCGGCGCTGAACTTACATGGAAACTGAAGGATGTTCACAAGAACGAGGTAAGAATACTTTCCTATAAAATACTGCCTGTCTTTGGCGTCCACGGTACCATAAGGCTTCCGCAGGCATCGGTTTCGTTCATGGGCAGAAAAAAGACGGTTGAAATAAAGTCTGCCTTTGCAAACATCGGCGTTGAGACAGAAAATTACGGAGAAAAACACGGTTCCTCAAGAAATAAAAATAATTGAGTCAGAAAGACAGCAAACGTGGTATTTTTTCAGATTTTTACTCGAAAATTTCACGAAAAAACTTTTGCATGCGCTCTTTTTACCCAATTTTTCTCAAAAAAATCTTTATTAGCAAAGAAAACGAATCTTAATTATGAAAATTTCTATTTCCAAGTGTGTTGAGTGCAAAAAGAACAGACTTGTTGACCGCGTTGGAGATAGATGGATATGTTTTGCCTGCAAACAGAAGATTGGAAAGGTCGCACTCACGAAAAGTATAACAGAATTCGTGAACAACTAAGCCCTTTTTCTTTAAGCTTTCATCATCGAAACTCTGCTTTGATGTATGTCGCAAAGCACGTCTTTGCAACATCTTAAAAAGAAAACCTTGGAAAAGAACTATTATAGAGAAAGTGGCTTGCGGTCAACTCAGGAAAGCAAAGCTTTCCTGAGTTCCCAAAAGGTGAAATCTTTTGAGGAAAGAACATATTATTTCTGGTTTTTGTGCCTAGGAAGAGCTATCGGTGAAACCCAAAAAGAGGAGGAGAAAAATCTGCCTGATTATTTTTCCTATGGCAATGACGCACTTTCTTTGACTTCGTGTTTTTTGCCGTGGCGTACCTGGACAAAAATTTCGGCTGCAATGAGCAGAATGAATACATAGGCAAAAACTATGTTCTGCAACTTCAGGTAAGCGGCCAGCATTAAAAGTGCTACCAATACCACTACAGCGTCTATGGACTCGATTTTCATATTTATCACCATGATCCCCCGACTGGGATTTGAACCCAGAACCTCGCGGTATCTACAGAACACGTACTGGTGTCAAATACACCTTTTGGGCGTATTAGGCTACAGCCGCGCGCTCTTTCTCGAAACTTTTTGTTCTTGTGAAACCAAAAAGTTCAACCGTTGAGCTATCAGGGGAATATTGCACGAACATTTGATTCGTGCAGATTGCGCGAATGCTTGCATTCAGCACAATATAGATAAAAGACTTGTGTAATATTTAAAACTTCTTTGTTATTTTCCTAAATTCAGAATAACCCAGAACAATAGAATCAGAAGTATAACACCTACTGCAACAATCAGTTCGCGCACCATGCCACTCTCTTTTTTCGGCATAATAACATATATCGCCGGATGGTAAAAAGCTTATGATTTACTTTACCTGCTGGGTGCTGCTGGAAGAACAAACAGGGCATCTCAAAGAAGGATAAAGCCATATATAGCTGCAGGAATCGCACTTGTATTTCTTGGCAGGTTTCTTAGGATACTTCAGCTGCCTTTTGCTGGCTTCCTCTAGAAGTTCTATATCCTCGTGAGTGAGCCAACCCCTAACTCTTGAAAGTTTTGACTTCATTGTGACCACGTCATTATCAGGTAAAGTGTTGTTTTGTGAAAAACCACCACAATAATGTAGTGGTTTTTTACACCTGACATACCACAAATAATATCATTCTAATAGGTGGCATGTTCAGGTACCCAAGACTCTTACATCTTGTAACCTCTACTTAGTAACAAAAGCTTATAAAGGTTCCTGTGTGAGAAAGTATACTTATGAAGGAGTCACGTTCACTGGTCGAAAAAAGCTAACGGACGACACTACATTAAAACTAATAGAGCACGATAAAATGTCGCCGCGTTACCAGCTTAACCTTGTAGATGGATTTATCACGTACCAGTTTCCGACAACCGAAAGGCTGGGAGAAGAACATGTCAGGAACATTTATGATTCTGTAAATTCTAGTCGTGACTTTCAGCAGGTTCTTGAATCGTATGGTCGGCCTTGTTTTTTTGCCTGTACAAAACCCTCGTTCTGACAGAAAAAAGTAAAACACTCCAAAATGTCCAAATCGTAAACTTTAAATGTATTACATTAGTAAATAGTGAGAGGTTGGCGACCATAGCGGAGAGGGTAGACCCAAACCCATTTCGAACTTGGAAGTGAATCTCTCCAGCGATATGGTTAGTACTAAGCGAGAGCTTGGAAAAGCCTGTACGTCGCTTACCATTTTAATCTTTC
>DUFR01000022.1 GCA_013331845.1 Candidatus Aenigmatarchaeota archaeon
TCTAAAAATAACTATCATCTTGTCATCCTTACATATATGCATGTACCATCCCTGCTTTATGGCTTTTTTTGCCTTTTCTACGAAATCGTCCTTCTTCTCAACTTCTACATGATGAAAATGCAGAAGACCTTTCTCATCTTCATTCTCAAGAAATGATTTTTTAGTATTCACAATCCTGACTAAATTCAAAAGACTCGGATCATCAAGACTTTCCTCAATAATAACGCCTCTCCACGCCATAGAAATCACAGTTTTCTTGCTATAGTTATAAAACCCGTGTGTACAATCTGGGAGGGTATAGGGTGAGTAAAACCTGCAACGCTTGTCCACTCTTTCTGGACGTTTTCCACGGTCTTTATTTTCTTGAAGGATTTTTCCATGGATTTTCTGCAGGCAATCTGCTGCTCTATGTGCGGGCTGTATACAACAAGCCACCCGTTCTGTTTCAGCGCTGTGTAAATTTTTGGTATTACCTTTTCAGCACCCTTCATGTCCATAGTAACCAAATCAAAGTTCTTTCCTGTAAAGTCTTCACCAGGCTTGTTAAAGAGTTTTATATTTTTGAATCCGCTGCGCAAAATATTTTCTTTTATTATCGCAGCATGCTCCTTTTTAATTTCATAGCAGGTGACCGAGCCATTGGGCACCAGATTAGCAATAAACAGTGCGAGAAATCCCGAGCCTCCGCCAAGATCCAAACAGCGCCAATTAGGGCGAAGTCCTGTTTCAGAAATAATAGCTCCTGCATCCTTCCTGGTAATTATCTGCGGCCCGCGCTTGTATTTTCTTTCCGTGTCGATGTAAGACATAAATAAGAATTGAATAGGAAGAGATTAAAGTCTAGAAAAATCTTGTTATGGTCGGCAGAAAAACTTTTGCCCTGTCAATTGCCGGAATAATTTTTCTTTCATAAAAGCTTAGGGGAGCAAGTTGATGTAAAGCCACAAGAGCTGTATCGTAATCCATTCTTGCTACCTGAGGTAACAAACTGTCTGTATAAAGACCGAATAATTTTACAGCCCGTTTATATCCGTATTCATGCGCCAAATGGGAGAAGAATTCATCGCCTTCACAATCAGGTGCAAATGGCCATTTTATGTTATCATACGGGGCGCCTTTTTCTTTCAAATAAACCAAGGCACCGTAGTGCCCGACACACTCTATAATGTAACGTCGTGAGTTTATTTCATCATGCGTCTTCGGATGTCTTATTTCAGGATTGACTATTCCATGAAGCAGATGAGAAACTTCTTCTCCCAATGCGGTATCGTCGTCTGTCATGTGAGGTTCAAAAATGAGCGTTCTGGGATAAACACATCTTGTTCGCGTTCCTATTTCTGTGACGGGTTCGCCAAACGTTTGCATTTCGGCATCGGATATTTCAAATTTAGATGAGAGCACAGCTATTGCGGCTCTTACGTTTTCCCTTATTTTTTCATGGGCATTCATGCGTCTAGTAAAATCATAAACTTCTTATAATAACTTGAGCAATTTATATTATGGCAAAATATCAGGAACTTAGCCCAAAAGCTCTTTCAATGGCATCAGCAATATTTGGAGTTGTTTTCTGGATAGTAGGCGTTATATGGCACGGAGCAATGGCGCAGCCATCAATGATGGGTTACATGTACCCCCGTTTTTCTTTCATCACCCCTATGAACTCCATAGCACTACTGATAGTATTGGTGGTGGCATTCTACATATCGGGATGGCTCATAGCGTACTTTTACAACTGGAGCCTGAAGAGAAAGTAAGTAAATGCGATGTAACAAGCTTCGATATGTTTAGAAAGAGTTTTACTTTTTGTAGACAGGCTGCTTTGTGAGTGTTAGCGAACCAAAATAAGTAATATGTTTCTTTTCCAGTAGGAATTTTCTTTTCCAAAGAAAAGGGTTAATTATTTGCCGAATCTTCTCCGCCTATCAGAGAATTCCATCAGCGCTGCGTCAAAATCCTTCTCCTGTATGGCAGGCCATTTTTTGTCCGTAAAGATAAGTTCGCTATAAGCAGACTGGAATGGCAAAAAGTTTGACAGCCGTTTTTCTCCGCCTGTCCTCAATATCATGTCAGGGTATGGCTGGCCATTTGTGTAAAGGTGGTGTCTGACCAAAGTTTCGTCAACATCCGAAGGCTTTATGGTCCCTTTAAGCCCTTCGAGAAGAATCTGCTTGACCGCATCTGTGATTTCCTGCTGCCCTCCGTAGGCTATGGCAATATTAAGTGTGTGTTTCTTGTAATTCTTTGTTCTTTCCGCTACGAGGAACATCTTTTCCTGCAACGCATCCGGAAGAATGTGTGTTCGTCCTATGAACCTTACCTGCACCGCGAACCTGTGAACAACATGGTCTGCTGTCTTAAGGATATCATCCATTTCATTGCCAAAATACTTTAAAATAAGTTGCAGCTCTTTCTTTGGCCTTGTCTGGATGTTTTCCAAAGATAGGACATAAGCCGTGACATACTTTATTCCGCGCTCGCAGGCCCAGCCAAGAACTTGTCGTGCCTTTTCAAGACCTGCTTTATGGCCTAGCCAAGGCCTCTTCATCAGCTCGCGGGCAAAACGTCTATTGCCGTCAAGTATGATACCTACGTGTTGTGGAAGCATTTTTTACCTCTCTTAAATCTTACATTTACTATAATTTAAATCCTAGGGTGAACTACCATTCTAATGCTTTACATTAAGAATGTGGCTTCCTGTTTCTTCGAGATTACTTGCCTGCATCTCTGCAAGTAGAGGTTCTCTCTCCACAGGCGTAGATTCGGACAGTTCCTGCCCTAATGCCCTTTTGAGTATGTTTATTGCGGAATTATAATCTCTGTCTATTTCTAAACCACAAGTGCATTTATGTGTTCTATTCCAGAGGTGTTTTGGAACTGTAATCCTGCAATTTGAACATATTTGCGTCGTTTCTTCAGGTTCGACCTTCATAACCTGAACACCAGCACTCTCAGCCTTGTATTCGAGCATCTGGACGAACCTTGACCATGAAGCATCCATGATATTTCTGCTGTTATATGAAACCTTTATAAGATTTTTGATATTCAAGTCTTCGACTGCTATGAAACCAAAATTGTTCACATAATGTCTAGATAGTTTGCGCAAGAAATCTGTTCTATGATTCATTATTTTTTCGTGTATTTTCGCAACCCTAACTTTTTGTTTCTCTCTATTTCTCGAATCCTTGGTCTTTCTAGAAAAACAGGTTTGTTCTTTTTTTAACTTCCTTATGAATTTGTTTAAATACTTAGGAGAGTCGAAATGAGTGCCATTACTGTCATAAATGTAATTATTTATGCCTAAATCGATACCAACACTATTTATCCTATTCGTTTTTTGTTTGTTACCCTCTACTTCCGTAATTATAGATGCAAACCATTTTCCAGAAGGATACCTCTTTACTGCAACTTGTTTTATTTTGCCATCTATTTCTCTGTGCATAATGAACGGTATTTCACCAATTCTAGAAAGCCATAATTTATCATATCTTGTATTATTCTTTATTATTTCAAACCCATACTGGTTGTAATTAAAAGTCCTAAATCTATCTTTGCTCTTGAATCTTAATCTTCCGACCCTTTTGCCGTTATTTTTTAACTTAGCTAAAGTGCGAAGGCTTGAAAAAAGGCGATAATTTTCATATTGCAAAACCTTTGCATATGCATTAAGCAGTTCTGGGTTTTCTTCTTTGATCTTTAAAATAGAGTGTTGAAGTTCTTTTTTGCTCTTTTTTCCTTTGTTCAGTTCTTCCAGAAGTTTATTGTATACAAACCGACACATTTCAAGAGTCCATAACATTTTCGTCTCTTGTTCTTTGGTTGGATAAAGTCTGTATTTATAAGCCCTTTTTATTTTCATTTTTAATCAACCTGTTGAGTATTTCGTCGTAAGTTTCTCTTTTTGTTATTCTAAGTTTTTTCAATCTTTCTAATGTATTTTTTTCTATTTGTATAGTAGTTCTTTTTTTCATACATAACATATACATAACAAATTATAAATATTTATTGGTTTATACGTATGATAAACATAGTAACATTTAACGTAATATAAAAGTTTTGGTGCATTACAAACGTGCTATTTTGGTGGTAATAAATGCTGGAAATATTGCTGATTGCTGTCGCCGGTTCCGTTTTAGCTGGCCTGTGGGACCTCAAGACCACAGAAGTTCCTGACCAGCTGCCCATTGGCATGGTAATTGTTGGCATAGCCTACTGGATTCTCCAAGGCTTTTTAGGGGACTGGTATCCGTTCACTGTTTCCATCATAATAGGCACAACCCTTCTAACCGTCGGTTTAGTCATGTACAAAAAAGGCCAGTGGGGCGGCGCTGATGCGTGGATTCTTGCAGCCATCGGTTATATGGTGCCTGTCTATAATGGCATATTCATATTGCCCTACCTGATGAACTTCATGCTTGTCAGCATATTTTACACCATTGCCTATTCAATAATAATAGGGCTTCTAAACAGGTCAGTGTTAAAATACGTCGCCAAGGATTTCCGTGAAAATTTGAAATTTATACTTGGCGTGCCTGCTGGTGTGATTATAGCGATACTCGTAGCTTCCACATCTGTGCCCAGAATTATTACCTTAATCCCAAAACTGGTGCCATTAATATTCCTGCTTCTAGTTTTCTGGCGCTATGCCTTTGTCATTGAAAAGCACGTATTCCGCAAAAGAATACCAGTAAGCAAATTGAGAAAAGGCGACGTTCTGGAAGGCGGCAATTGGGTAGGCCTCACAGACCAGCAGATTAAGAAGTTGAGAAAGCGGAAACGTTTCGTTGTGGTAAAGGACGGCATGCGCTTCGTGCCCGTCTTCGCTATAGCTCTGGTGCTGACACTGCTCTTCGGAAATCTGTTTTTTGTGATTCTGGGTTAATTAAGGAAAATAAAGGCGATTTTAATCTGGACGATTGCGCACAAAAATGAGAAATGTTACTATTAAATTCTGTCTGCTATTTACAGGATTAGTGCCAACCAAGATGGCTTAATTATTCTTTCCTCTTGCCGGCTTTCTTGATTTCCGCTACGAATTTTCTGATTAGCTCTTCGGGATTTTTGCTGTTCTCGGCAGCGGTTCCTATCTGGATCCAGTCAGCGCCCGCTGTTATGATGTCGCTGGCCTGCTGGGCTGTTTTGATTCCGCCTGCCACAAGATATGGCACGTCTATCGACTTCCTGACCGCTGCAACCATTTCCACCGGAACTGGCGCAAACGCAGCAGAGCCTGCATCTGTAAATATTATTCTGTGTCCGGAAAATTGTCCTGCCATCGCAAGGGCTGCTGCTATTTTCGGTTTTGCTCGTGGTACAACATTTGCATCGCCAACCCAGCCCACTGTACCGCCTGGTTCGACAACAATGTACCCTATGGGTAGCGGCTCTATCTTAAGTTCCTTGATAAGCGGCGCCGCTAGAGTCTGTGCCTGGGAAATATAATAAGGGTTTCTACTATTAAGCAAAGACATGAAATAAATTGCATCTGCGTGGGGTGTGATTGTAGCTATGTTTCCAGGAAACAAAACAACCGGCACATCCACCTTTTCCTTTATGCCCTTTGTTACAGTGTCAAGAAGCTGACCCTGCGCGTTTATCGAGCCGCCGACAGCTATTATGTCAGCGCCTGCTTTGTGCGCAGCAACACCAGTAGCAATTGCCTTCTCTCTGCTTGGATAGTCGACCGGATCAATTATTACGGAAAGTATGCCGCCGGTTTCCTCTATTTTTTTCAATATGTATTTTTCCGTTTTTCCAATGTTCATAATTATCAAATCAAGCCAGACTTTTTAAAGTAATTCACAGTTTCCCCTATTGCTTTTTTAGTCGTTACCGGTTTAAAGCGTAGAACTGTTTGTATCTTCCTCGTCGAAACAGTCCTGTCTAGTATTATTCTGTCGATATTTGATTTTTCCATTATTGACTTTGGTTTTTTGCCTCTCAGCCTGGATGAAATCCTGTGAGCAGTAGAAAATATTCTTACTGCAGCGACCGGTAAGCTTTTCTTTGTCATCTCTATGCCCAGTGACTTGCAAAGCATTCTATAGAATTCCCTGTACATTGGTGTATCACTGGTGGCAACATGGAAAATCTGGTCATAGGCCTTTTTGTTTCCTATGCATTTTGCAATCAGCG
Organism: Candidatus Aenigmatarchaeota archaeon; assembly: GCA_013331845.1. Taxonomy (GTDB): domain Archaea; phylum Aenigmatarchaeota; class Aenigmatarchaeia; order GW2011-AR5; family GW2011-AR5; genus GW2011-AR5; species GW2011-AR5 sp10154u. Next base: position 6,133 of record DUFR01000022.1, read on the forward strand.
AGGCAACATCATCCACATAGGCCACGTGAAAATGATTTGAGCCGCTGCCGATAAGCGGGAATCCTTTTTCCGCGGCTTTTATCACATCAAGCCAGATTTTGCTTGGGCCGAATATCACAGGTGCTCTAACTATGGTGTAATTCATGCCCGAATTAATTATAACATCTTCCGCATCACGCTTAGACTTTTCGTAGTTTGTCTTTGGATTCCTTTGTGAATCCTCCTTGGCAAATTTTGTCTCGCCAAGAGCGCCGGTAGAACTCATATGTATAAGCTGTTTGACCTTGTATTTTTTGCAAAGCTCTATGACGTTCCTAGTTCCGTCTACATTTACCTGAAACAAATTACTGTCGTACTCGTCAAGAGTCGCGACAAGGTGAATAACAACATCAGCAGGAAACGCCTTTTCCAACTCGTCAGGATTTGTTATGTCACCGAGTACGTAGGAAACTTTCTTAGACCCTGTCGGCATGCTTCTCGAAAAGACCGTAACTTTGTGTTTTCCGAGTTTTTCCACTACTCGCTGTCCAAGGAACCCCGTCCCGCCTGTAACAAGTATCTTCATAGGACTAATGATTCAGAAACAGATTAAAGCATAATTAATGCGAATGCTAATGAGCCAAATTTATAACTTGAGGTTTAGTTTTGCTAAACCTAAGTCTCAAAATGAAACAGAGTTCCATTCTAGAGATAAGTTTCTTTCTCCCAAGGGTCTTTCTTTACCAAAGAAAGGAGCTTATTCCACAACAATAGGAATCCGGTTGTACATGCCGCGCATCATGCCGGCTATTTCTTCTATCTTACGTTCTAGTCTTTCAACGCGCGCGCCCAGTGGTGCGAGGTCCGGTGCTTCTATGTTGCGCAGCCTCTGCTGCATGTCAGCTACTTGCCTTAGATATTCCTCACGGCTGACAATATTTGGCAGCCTCCTGTCAATTGACTTTGCAAACTCATTCAGCTGCTGCGTAAGCAGCTTAACGGTCATCAGTTTCATGTTGCTTTCCATGTCCTGGATGCGATTGTTGATTTTTGTGACATCGCTACTTCCAGCCTGCCCAGTTTCTATATCACGAACCTGTCCGAGTTCTGTCTCAACATTACGAAGCCGTTTCTCCAGAGATTGACGTGTCACCGACTCCTCTTCCAAAGAATCCTTGGCAGCTTTCATTTCTTCAGCAAGACGTTCAATATCATGAATCTCCATGCTGTCAATCTTTTCCGTCTTTGATTCCAGGTCCATGATGCGTTTTTCAAATGACTGCCTGCTCACTGATTCCTCTTCCAGCATTTCCTTCGCTTCCTTGAGATGTTTTGCCATGTCCTTTACATCATGCGCTTCCATATCCTTGAACTGGTCAAGTATGTCATTAATATGCTTATCAAATTTTCTCTCAGCTCGCCTTAGCTCTTCCAACTTTGACTCAATGGAAGCAAGCCTCTCCTCTGTTGCCTGTTTATTACCCATTTCCGAGCGAATAGATTCACGTGCATCCTTTAGCTGTCTCGACAGTCTTGCGATGTCTTCCATCTCAACGCCTTTCAGCTCCTCTAGCGTATTACCAATCCTTCTTATGTCGCGTGCCTCTATGTTTTTCATAGCCTTGATATCATCTATCTCAATTCCCTTCATTTCCTCGACAAGGCTGTTTATCTTTTTTACGTCGCTTAGCTCCATATTCTTGAATTTTGATAGTGATTCGCCGATGTCTTTTATTTCACCGAATTCTGTGCGTTTGAAATTCAAAATAGCATTATTTATTTCCTTTACAAGTTCTTCTCTATAATTCTCTGCATCAAAATCCTTGAACTTGTTTGCAACAGCTCTGGTCTCTCTAAGACTCTTTTCAAGGTCATCAAGATGATTTTTATTCACAAGCGTCTCATTCAACTTGTTGTCTATGAAATCAACGCGGTCTTTGATTTCCTCAGGATTGAGTGCAACAATACCATCAAGTGACTCCTTCAGATTGGTTAGTTTTTGATCCAAGTTTTTGACTTTTTGTAGAATATCCTCATTGGAGGTTTTGTCAACCTTTCCTGTCAGCGAATTGAGTCGCTGTTCAATATAACCCAGCTTCTCAAAGTACTCCATGTTATTGTCTTTGAACCGTGCCAGCATTCCCTCATTCAGTCTCTCCAGTTCCTTTTTGTAATTATCACCGAAGTTTGTGTTTGTGACTTCTTTGAGCTGTTTTTCAACATTTTGTACACTTAACTCCATTTTCTTTTCCAGNNACTGCTTCCTTGATCTTGTCCATTTTTCCTTCGATGAACTTTACCTTTGGCATGAGCTCATGTTTAAGCTTGTCAAGTTCGGCGCGCGTGACCTGCAGTGATTTCTTGAACCTCTCTTCGATTGCCTTGTCTCTGGGCGACTTGAGAAGCGTTTCCACCTGTCCTTCCAGCTTGTCGAGTTTTTTTGACTGAAGGCGCGAATATTCCTTTTCATCAGAAAAAGTTTCCTTTATTTTCTCCACCTCATCCGAATAATCAGGCCTGGAAAGCTCTGTTTCTATCTTTTCTGTTTGCTCCTTCACGAACTCTGCTATTGCTTTTATGGATGCTTCCATTTCCTTTAATTTTTTTTCTATATCTGTCATATTAAGCACGTCCTAGTATTCTCTGCACGCTTGAAAGTAAATCTGAATCATCATCAAGTACCTCTCTGACTGTTTTCACTTTCTTCTTATGAGTATGATGCTCTGCAACATGCTCTTCAACCTCATCGACAGGTTCATCTACCGGCCGCATTTCCACGGTGTTCGGTGTCTGGAGTGAATTTATTCTTTCCTCAAGCGTTGCTATCTTTGTCTCAATTTCAGTTTGTGAGGGCATGGCGCTTGCATGCGAAGCCAGTTCGCTTTCAACCCTTGTAAGGCGCTCTGAAACATCAGGAACATTTGGTATTATTCCAAAGTCAAGCCCGTCCCTTATTTTTTCCTTCATCTTTGTGTTTTCCAGCTGCAAAAGCAAAAGCAGGTCCTCGAGTTCCTGTACGTGGTCCTCGACAGACGTCTGTGGCTGCTCGGGCTGCTGTTGATTAAGGCGCTTTTCCAGCTCAATAAATGTGATTTTCAGCTTCTCCTCGAGGCGGTTGAAGCGCTCCTCCAGCTCGGTAAGCTTGTCTGTCATAATTATTTACTTTACTTGAGGCACTATATATTGTTTTTTCTACTGAGAAGAACTAAAGACAGAGCTATAGGTCCTTATCTCTTCCTGCTTTTTCGCTTTGCCTTGACTCTTTTCCTAACAAACTTGCGTCTTTTTTTATCTTTTCGTTTCCAGCATTTAGTAAAGTCAAACCTGAGCCACAAAAGCCATAAAACAATTATCACTGCTATAAGTCCCCAGCTCCAGATTACCGCATGAACTATCTGGTAGTTAGCTAAATCAAATGTCCGCACATAGAAGAACATGAAAACTATCCTGAGTAGGTTAATAACAAATATAACTGGTATCAGAAGCAAACCAGCCAGTTTGCGTCTTAAAGGAAACTCGGTTGCCATTACCAAGGCAAAGAACGCGAGCATGCTTTTCCAGCCCGTGCAGTCCCAGTTTATAAAAGCCCCCCAGTTGCCGTTCCTTATTGGTATGGAAATAAGCAGGTCATGCGCCGTAGGATTGAAGCCAATGGATTGGAGCATGGCTGTAACAGCGTTCGCGACCAGCAGCTGGAGCTCAACAAGTGTCCAGCCCTCGTAAAGGATTATATAAAGCGGTATCGCGAAAAGATTGAATTTTATGAAGAACCTGAGAACATGTATCAGATTCGTGTCAGCATTCTTTAGCCAGTTGTTTCTTTTTGCCATTAGATAAATTTGTCTTCAGGGATAATAATACTTATCTGGAAGGCATTGTTGCATGAAATGTTGATACAATAAGTGTTGTTAATCATCCTGCAATACGAAGACCGAAACCTATAAAAG
>DUFR01000010.1 GCA_013331845.1 Candidatus Aenigmatarchaeota archaeon
GTAGCAATAGGTATGCCGGCTGTCCCAAAAACAAGTTTCATAATTCTAATAGAGAAAGAAGAATATTAAACAGCTTGACTAATTGGAACTGGAGATGTTTCATCAGGCAAGTCTCTCAGATAACTGCCGTAAATATCGCACAATCTTCTGTTTGCCGCGCCCCACTTGACTGATGTTCTTGTGAATTCGTCTTCCCTCTCCTTTGCCAGTTGCTCATCCACGAACTGGCGTGCCTCTGGAACAGTGAACGTCTGTACGGTCATTGTGTTCAGCGCACCGAGTAGTCCGGAATAAAGCACGTATACAGGATTTTCAGAAAGCATTTCTCTGTTACGTGCCAGCTTCTTTTGCGCTCTTTTATTATTCGGCCATACTGCTATCCTAGCTTCTTCTTCCAACCTCCACAAGAGACCCCTGGTTTCCGTGATTCTGTCAGAATTGTAATGATTAAGATCAAAATAAGCTTTTGGCAAGTGATATGGAACTGGAAGATTGCTAAGCGTTATATGTTGTATGCCTTCTATAATCCTTTCCCTGACCCGGTAGTTGTCAGGCCCTTTATACGTAACGTAAACAATGCCGTAATCTTCTGGACGTGTATTGAAGTCTAGTCTCTGCAAGTTTACAGGTGTCACTGCTGAAATAATGTCAGAATCTTCTCTTGTGTCTCTGACGTTCCACGAAAAAACGTGCCTATCACTCTTTGACCGGACTAATTCGTATGCAATTATACTGTTTTTCATATACTAGATAATAGAAAGAAAGAATTAAAAAGCCTGGAATACATCACACGGAAATTACAGATTGACAAGCACATCTTCGCCTTCGACTTTCACTTCAAATTTTTTCAGATGTGCTGTAGGCATAACCGGCGAATTTCCTGTTACCACGTTGAATCTCCAGCCATGCCATGGGCAGCTTACAATTTCGCCATCAAGAATGCCTTCGCCAAGCGGCCCGCCTTTATGCGGGCAGCTGTTCTCGACAGCGTGAAATACGCTGTCTACATTAAACAGAGCAATTTCTGTTCCATTTACATTTACCGCTTTACATTCGCCTGGTTTTAGATCATTAATATTTGCAACTTTTATGAATGTCATAAAAATATTGGGTAAAAGATTCTAGTCTGATTTTCTTGATCTTCCTATGAGTCCTTCAATAATTTCTTGCGGATCGTACATTGTTGTATTATGTGATCTTCCTATAGTTCTATCTGCATAACCTAACAAATAGCCCTTTTCTGCTGCTTTGACTAGTATATTCAAATATTCGACCGGTAACCCTGAAGACAAAGCTTCAAGAGCTATCAGAGATACCTGTTCGGGATATACCCATGGGTTGTTCATATTTTATTCAACTACCTCCTGATGTTGTTGCGCCAGACGCTATATGTTACAACACCGGCAAATGTTGTGTAGGCAAAAACCTTGAAAAGATTGTCAATCCTGCCTGGGCTCTTGTTAACAAGCCCCAAAAGTTTCTTTCCTAGAATTTTTTTGGCTGGGCTGTAATTTTGATCCATGTAATTCCATGTATAATCATAAGATAACTTCAGCCGTCTGACAGCATAGTCCATCAATACCGTAACCTTAGGATACGTATACTCTGGCGTTATCCTGCCTTTTTTTATCGCCTTTATTATTCCGTCAATGTCTGTGGTTTTAGTGTTAATAATACCTGTTCCTATCATGGCCGCCGTGTGTGCATCGCTTCCTGCGACTCCTATCATTTTATTTTTCTTTGCAAACTTGAGTGCTCTTATGTTTGATATTCTGTCGATATTGTTGCCGTTGAAAATTTCAATCGCATCGCATACATTTGCATGTTCCCGAAGCCCGTCATGCTTTATATCAAATGGATGCACAGAAATTGCCACGCCACCCTGGGAATGTACCTGGTCAACAGTTTCAAGAATACTAAGCCCGGGTCTTATGGTTTCCTGAATTCCAAGGGCAGTAACATGACCCTGTTGGCTGTGCATTTCCTCGCCTTGTATAATCATTACGCCATATTTCTTGCCTGCGGCTTTTGCCTTCTTTATGCCAAGCATGGTATTATGGTCGGTTATGGCCAAAGCTTCTAATCCAATCTCTTTCGCGCGGCGTACCATTGCCTCAGGCGGTTCAACACCATCGTACAATATCTTCTTGCCACGCGAATAGTTCGTATGGGAATGCATTTCGATTTTCATATCAAGACACTAATTATTACATATGCTTAAAAGTAATTAAATCCCTTTGAATACGCCAGGAAAATCACTTGTATCGCTTAAGAAGTCCGCTTATGTCAACATTGCTTATATCTTGTCTTGCTAACGGTACAGTAGCTATTTGCGGTGTGCCGTCTTCGTAGGTGGGTTTTGATGTCCTGTAGAAAAGTCCTATCGGTATTCTATCGCCCCACATTTCTCCCATCTTCATCGCAGCCAATTTGTCTTCAGGATTATGGCCTGTATCTTCGAGTTTGAATATCCTTGACTTGTACCAGTCCATTGTATTTATCTTGTTGTAAGTAGAACATGGTTGGAACACGTCAATAAGAGCAAAGCCCTTATGTTTCATTCCGTCTGCAATAAGTTTCTTCAAATGTATTATGTCCATGGCATATCCTCGCGCCACATAAGTAGCACCTGCTGTTATTGCCCATGTGATAGGATTTACCGGGTCCTCTAGTACGCCGTTTGGTGTTGAGTTCGATTTGAAGCCTTTCTCGCTCGTCGGTGAAGTTTGTCCCTTTGTCAGGCCATAAACTTCATTGTTCTGTACAACAAGAGTCATATCAAGATTGCGGCGCATTGAATGCATAAAGTGGTTTCCGCCAATGCCATATGTGTCGCCATCTCCAGCTACTGCAATAACATTGAGGATATTGTTTGCGAGCTTTGCGCCAGACGCAACTGCAAGCCCGCGGCCATGAAGTCCTTCAAAACCATATGTGCGAACGAAGTGCGGGGTTTTACTACCGCAGTTGTGAACTACAATCCCCTTCACGAGATAAGAATGGGGCTCATTGGACGTCTGAAAATTATGAACTATGCCTCTGTAAGGTTTCTTGTTTATTTTTCCTATCGGCAGCAGAAATCCATGAGCCGTTCTATGCGTCATACTAAATTGTTTTTTATGCTGGAAAGAAACCACGTACTGCTGTCCTGAAGGTTGTACGACTCTATTTTTGTATGTATGCGACTTGGTTTTTTTAATATAAATGGTTGCGAATATACCTGTGCGCGCGAGCATCTCCTGCATTTGAACGGCTAATATTTTGGATAATGTATTTGCCCTATATATAATATTTTTGCCGCCTTTAACAACACCGTGCCAGCCGTCTCCTCTAAAATATGCTTTTATAATTTCCTTCTGTTTGGCGATCGGAAGTAACATGGCATCTCCAATTAATTTTTTAGTGCCTGCGCCTGTACCAGCTATTTTCTCTAATAATAGTGCAAGCTCCTTTGAACATATGGTAACTTCTGTAAGGTCGCCGATATTTTTCCTATGTCTAACATATGGTTCTTTCCCTGTTAGTTTGACTGAAAGCCTAATGAGATCATCCCGAAATCGTTTTTCATTGCTGTTTATAGCAAAACTTACATTAGCACTATCTCTGTTCCTGCCGCCTCCTTTGTTTACGTATCCTTCTGCTAAATAATAACCGAGCAGTCTGCAAAAATCTTTTGTGTAAATAGGATTATCGGTAACTTTTTTAGTGAAAGAAAACACGACATAATCGCCCTTCTCGAGTTTTCCTGCCTCAATAAACTCAGGTTTTATATTAGAAAGCTTTTCTTTACTGATTTGATTTCTCTCCCTGATAAAATTTCTTTTTACAGACAACACTGGATGTTCTGGTGTAAGCCTTATTCGATTGAATGTAGATACATAAGGAACTATTTCCAGCATTTCTCCTTCAAATGGTTTTATCATTCGCTCTTCGATGGAAGTAAATTCACCATCACCATTAACAACCGTATGCCCTTTTTTAAGATGATCAATGCATACCCATTGGCTGCCAACTGATACTTGTTCATCTGGAGGCAAACAACCAATCCCTGAAACAATAAGAGTGTTGTGCTGTTCGATTCCGGTATCTGCTATGGCGCTCTTTATTGTGCTAAGTATAGTGAAGTCGCCACAGTTGTGAAGTGTAGCATTTCCTGATACGTAAGAATGAACATCCTCAACCTCAAAATTGTACACATCGCCATCGTAATCAAATGTTTCTATTTTTCTAATCGGCAAGAAAACATGGGTTTTTAACAGTACAAACCGTTCTCGTGTGCCGATAGAGCCCTGTACATCCTCGTCATTTAAAACAGATTTCAGTGTTGTAAGATTTTTTCTACCACAAACCTCAATGTTATAAGATGTTTTGTGCATTCCGTAAGCCTTATTTTCTGTTATAGACGGCACTATTGACTGTCTTAAGAGAAGCATTTTAATTTGCTCTGTCATTACCTTTGAAATAGTCTTATAACCCGCCTTCCTGCTTCCAATGTAACCATCTCCCCTCCACGAGCCTTTCAAAAGTTCTTTTTGTTTCGCGGGTGGCAGCACCATCATAAAATGCGGTATTCTTTTGTTAGCCGCGCCTGTTCCGAACCATTCAATAAAAAGTCTTGTAAGTTGTGAAGAACTCAGGTGTACTTCATGTGTATTCTTATTTTCTCTTATTTTCGATGTTGCTTTTAGCCCAAATATTTTTTCAATGATAAGCTTAACATCTTCCACATATTGTATTTCTTTTTTATTGAAAGTAAATACAATTCCTCTGTTATGCGCATTGCCCTCTGCAATATAATAACTTGCCAGCCTAAGTAAGTCAGAATTTACAGGTAACTTATTTGGCAAATTTTTGCTTTTCCTGTCCATTTTCTTTTTTTCCCACTTTACTTCAATGAAATCTTTGTCATCTATCTCAGATAAAATGGGATAGACGAGATAGTCACCTCTTCTTAACGAGTCAGCTCTCATCCATTCTGTTTCGAATGTCTTATTGTGAAAACCTACCTTTTCCCGCTTTACACATAGTACAGGGTGTTCCTCTGTGAGAATTGTAGAGCCAAAGCACTTTGCGGTTATCTTGTGCATTTTTCCCCTGTGCCTGTGAACCATTACTTCTGTTACTTTGTGGAACTTTCCATCTTTTCCAAGAACCCGTTCGCCTGTTTTTATAGTCTCTATTTTTTTCACAGAAGGATTTGACTGGATAAAAGTTCCTGGTAAAACACAGCCAGGGCACCACTTTGGCGCCTCTTTTGTTGTCAGATCCGCAATTGTTGTCATTTCACAAACCTCTAGTTAATACAGCCCTTTCCGTAACATCATCCTTTAACACCCACACGACAATTTATAATCGCCGTGCGCTGATTCAAACAAATATCCTTTGATTTTTTCTGGTGGGCGTTCATAGACGTGAAGTGTGTCAACAATTTCCACTCCCCAGTTTCCTTTTACTGTCATTAAAACGCCTCAATTATGCCATGTTTGCTGAACACGATATGTTTCAGCTCGCCATTGGCCAATATTTCTTTTACACCTACAGAAATATCTTCCGGTGAAAACGGTCTTCCATCATATTTGAGTATCTTGTGATCCATATCTAGCCCTGTGTTTTCTTTTATGACTCCACCGAGCTGGGCGGTCTTGTTGTTTTCAATAAGAATTGTCTTGTTTGCGTTATTCATTACATCTGCAATTGTTGCCGATGGGAACGGACTCATGAACACGACCTGCAGAAAGTTTACAGTTACGCCATCCTTGCTGAGAGACTTGATCGCTTCTTTTATTGGTCCTTTTGTTGAGCCCCAGGAAATTATTGTAACGTCAGCATTGTCAGGTCCGAAAAGTCTTGGCTGCTCCACTTCCTTTTCCAGCAGGTCAAATTTTCTGAAGCGCTTGTCATGCATCATGACGCGTATCTCTTCCTCTTCTCTTTCGTTTCCTTCCTCATCGTGCTCATAACTGCTGGCAACATGCATGCCATTTTTCTGTGAAGGTATAGCACGTGGTGAAATTCCGCTTTCTGTTATTTTGTAGCGGCGGTAGTTTTGTGTCTGCTCAACTTCTTTGTCGCTCATCAGCAGTCCTCGGTCGATTACCACACCACTGGCGTCAAACTCCATGGTTGTTGCAAAACTTTCTCCAAGATACTTGTCCGTGAGAACAACCACAGGAAGCTGGTATTTTTCAGCGATGTTAAAAGCATCTATAGTTTTGTAGAAGCACTCATCCAGATCACCGGGTGCAATCACAACTCTTGGAAACTCGTCTGTAGACGCATGAAGCATAAATCTAAGATCGCCCTGGCTAGAATGTGTAGCCATTCCTGTTCCTGGACCTGGCCGCTGGGCCTCAATAACAACAAGTGGTACTTCTGTCTGTGCAGCAAGGCCAAATCCTTCTGCCATGAGTGCAAATCCGCCGCCGGATGTTCCTGTAGCAGCACGCACACCAGCATAAGCAGCGCCTATGGCCATGTTCACTGCGGCTATCTCATCCTCTGTGTGCTTTACGACTATGTTAAAATTTCTTTCCTGGGCGGCCATGTTGCTCAGTATTGAAGAAGCCGGGGTCATTGGATATGCTGAATAAAATTTGCATCCGGCTTTTATAGCGCCGACAGTTATCGCCTCGTTGCCTGAAAGAAATATTGTATTTTTCCTTTCTTGTTTTTCAAGTTTGAATCTGAAATCGTCGGCAAAATTATCTTGTATATAATCATAGCCTGCCTTTGCGGCTTTCATGTTTGCTTCGACTATGGCAGTGCCTTTCTTTGTTCCAAAATTATCCGTTATCACACCATTGAAAATATCCATGTCAAAATCAAGAAGTGCCATGGTTGCGCCGAGCGCCACAGTATTTCTCATTATTTTACCGCCATTCTCATTAGCAATTTTGAGCAGTGGTATAGGATATAATCTTACTGTAGAATTTTCAAAATCCGTCTGGCTGATTTTAACAACATCGCCGTCGTAAATTACTCCTGCATGTTCGCTTAGCCAAATTTTATGTTTATCTATTGTGTCTTTGTTTAGCGCCACAAGAAGATCTATATATTTCGAATGTGAACATCTCTCCTTGGCGTCTACGGAAACATCAAGACTGTTGTGGCCACCTCTTATCAATGAAGGGTATTCAGAGCTCGCAAAAACATGAAGCCCTCCTCGAAGGCAGGTTTTTGCAAACATCTGCAATCCGGCATTGAGAATTCCGTCTCCGGCTTCGCCGCCGATTTTCCAGGATAATTTGTTTATTATCTTATTCATCGTTATCACAGAACGTCATCAATTCCTATATTTGTAAGGGGATAGTTTATAACTGACCAACTTAATATTCAGCATATTACTATAAGCTGGTCACATATAGTTAACCAAGGCATAATAACCAGATTATTTACTTGGTTAACTATAAATGCTTTTCCGTTTATTTTTAAATACTTTATGTATACATTATAATGTACCAGTGGTGAACATATGGGTTACATACGTTATAAACTTCCTGACGGGACGCATGAAATTCTGAAGCGTGTCTGCGAAAAGCTTGATATGAAAGAGTCAGAAATATCCCGCATCGCTCTGATGGAATACATGAAGTCTCTTGGCGTCTTGAGTGAACGGATGAAAAAACACAACATAATAAGAAGATAAAAACTAAATCTCAATTATCTTTCCGCGCGAGCCGACACAAAATATATGAGTCTTGCCGATTTTTTCCTCAAATCCTTCCATCTCATGTATATGCCCGCAAATGTGAATGTCAGGCTTCAATTCATATATAGCTCTCGTGACCGACTCGCTTCCTGGAAATGAGAATTTTTCTATCAGTCCGCCCTTGGGATGCATGTGTGTAAGCATTATTTTTTTATCCGCTGCACTCACATAACCAAATCCTTTGGTAAGATAGTGATGCATTTCTTTCTCGCTGGTGAAATTGATTCCTATGTTGGCACCGCCGCAGCCAAAAATACCAACATCCTCTTGAATAATTGCATGATTTTGCACGTTTGTTATTTTATATTTTTCCGTGAGAAATTCAGCAATACCTGGTGCATCGTGATTGCCCGCAACAAATACAACTTTCTTCCCCTTTGCAAGGAACGGACCTATCATATTCTTGCCAATTTCCCCGAATTCAGAAATGTCGCCGGCTATCAGAACTAAGTCAACATCATTCTTTTCTGCTTCATCAGCAAGACGTCTAACCATGTCTTCATTTCCATGTGTATCACTCAGGGCAAGTACTTTCATAAGTATACGAAAACATTACGCTTTTTAAAGCTTTGAAAAGTTTCTCACTTGACAATACGAGGCAGCGCCCATAGGGGAAAGTACTCGCGCTCGAATGCGTGTACTTCTGGAGAAAATCGATATATAGGGGAAAAATAAGTTACCACATTGTCCTTAACTAACATAGTAATACGTATCGGAGAAGATTTTTCATAAATTACGTATACGTCTCTGCGTGTTTTGCCCAACGGTGTTTTGTCCGGTGGTTTTGTTTCCATAGTTACTTCATCAAGACCCGGACCGTTTGCCTTGTCATCGCAATAAGTTTTTACGACGTCAGGCCGTTCAACTCTATAACACTCCTTAGTGCCAGATCTAGAAAAAGTTACTTTTTCCTGCCCGGCGCCAAGTGAAAGTACAGCAAGTGCAGCAATAACAAATTCTTTGTATCTCATATACACATCTATATAACACGATTAGAAAAAAGCTTTTAAATGGACGCTTAGCTAACAGATTTTCCACAGCCACATGACGATTTTGTATTGGGATTATCAAGCTTGAAGCCAGCACCCTGCAGACCTTCAGTATAATCTATGTTTGTTCCGTTGAGAAATTCCATGCTCTTGAGATCAACAAAAACTTTCACGCCATTTTCTTCAAAAACAAAATCATCATCTACTGGTGTTTTCTCAAAATCCATAGCATACATCTTGCCTGAACATCCTCCGCTAACAACAGTAACGCGCAAGCCGTATCCTTCTTTATGCTGGCTCTTCATAAGTTCACTGACCTTTTCAGCAGCAAATTTTGTTATAGTTATTTTTGCATCGCTAAGGTCAACGGCTTCCTTTACATCTTCCTTATGTGTCTTGGCAATATCATTGAGTTCTTGAAGCAGGGATGTTATTTCCTCGTCGCTCATCCCGTGGCCCAAGGCTCCTTTTTCTAATGTTTCGTATGGATTCACGTGACATCCAACACAGTGAAGCCCATAGCTGAGCATAACCTCTGCTGCAAATGGGTATTTTTCTATTATCTCTCCCATTGTCATGTCCTTTGTTATAATTTTTATTTCTGCGTTCATTGTCATCATCAAAAAATTTAGTTGATATCATTTATAAGTAAAGTTTTAAATTATTTTGCCTTTGTGTCTCTTTGCATAAGTCCAAATATATTTCCCTCTGTGTCAGTACATCTCGCGAACCACCCATAGCCAGGTATTGGAGATTTTGGCATAACAATCTTGCCGCCAACTTTTTCGACCGTCTTAATAGAAGCGTCAAGTGATTTGACGTCAACGGTATTAATTGCTGTATCGTTATTATTTCTTCTCATTATGCCACCATTAATACCTTCCTCTGTCTTTTCCCCGTGGTCACCATCCAGTATTCCATAGGGCCTTTCCATTTTTTGATTTCCCATTCAAAAGCGGTTTTATAGAATTTAATCGCTCTCTCTGGTTTATCCGCATTTATTTCGAAATGAACTACTCTTGACATAAAATCACCTCAGATTATTATTTTTCCTGACTCTTTGTCAATTACATGTATTATAAGCTTGGGGCATCCGTCAGCTGCCAACTGCATTTTATGTAACTCATCCTGATTAATTTCCAGTTCAAAGAGTTGTGTTTGCTCGTTGAATACAGCACCTCTGAGATCTGCTTTCCTTGTTTCCGAAACACTCCATCGCTCGGGATTTACCGCTTCGCACGCGCCCACACCAATGCATTTTTTCCTGTTGTATTGGACGATATATTTTCCCATATTTATCGCCAAGTAGAATAGAAATTCTTTAATCTATTCGCTTCCGCAGCCGCTTCCGCAGCCTCCCGCGCCGCCGGCAGGGTGCTCCATGGTTGGTCTTTGTTTTAGCGCAGCATCGACAACCTGTCCTATCTGAACCAGCTTATCACTATGGGTAGTAAATGTATTTGGCAAATCTTCATTGCCCCAGTCAGTCCACTGTGTCTTTTTCTCCTTGTATTTTCTGTACTTATCATAACTTTCCTTGATCTTTAGCATCTCTTCCCTTGAAAATTTCCTGTGATGCTTATCGTCATCAAGTTTCTTCCCGGTTTTATTTTCCCATTCTTGTGGTGTTATTGAATATTTTCTCTGTATCTTATCTCTGTACAGTCCAGGTATGACATTGAACGTGCAGAAAGGTAGTATGCGTCCATCAGGAACAGCATAATGAATATCGCACTTGTGTATTCTGTCAATATCCCAGTTGTAAGGATCCTGGAAGTGCATCATGCCGAGGAACAGTGAGTTTTTATGAAAGTCCGCAAGGCCGTGATAGTTTGTGCCGCTGACAGCACCTGCCAGCATTCTCACGAATTTGAGGTCTTTTGGTTTCTTTTCCTCGTTAACATATTTGCCGATGTTCATCATCAGTTTTCCAAGAACAACAGGCTTCTTCAGCCCCTTCATCCTGCTGCTGTTGAGCTCTCTTGTAAGCTGCCCGAGGTAGTCGAAAAATCCTTCTATATCAAAGAACTCGGGGAGAGGAACCATCTTGTCGCCATCCTTGAACACATAGGTTGCCATACCGCATGCAAAATGTATCGAAAGGCGGTATTTTGGTTCTTCCTTTAATGCTTCAACAAAATCAGTGACCTGTTTTGCGCATGGTACAGGAAACCAGTGTTCCTTTCCTATCTGGCCGTCTGTCTGTTCCTCTATTTTTTTGATTGCGCCAGGTATTGTTATTCTCTGTTTCTTTCGCAGTTTGTCCGGCATTCTTCCCACAAGTGATACTGGCTGGAAGTTCACAGACCTTACCGTATCCAGATTGCCAAAGCCGAAACGTATTATATCGCCTAGCTCATGATCATTGATGCCACCAATGACCGTCGGCACAAGCACAATGCCTAGTCCTGCTTTTCTGCAATTATCTATTGCGGCAGCAGCTTCCCAGTAGTTCTTCGGGTTTGTTTCTGGCGTCATGCCATCAAAGCTCATGTAAAGCACATGAGATCCTGCCTCGTGTACCTTCTGACATAATTCCAGACTCTTCGAAAGATTTATGCCATTGGTATTGAGCTGCACGTGGTCGTAGCCTATATCTCTTGCAGCTTTTATTATATCAATTATGTCTTCGCGCAACGTTGGCTCGCCGCCCGTGAGTTGGACAGCGTTCGCGCCAACTGGCTTTTCATCCCTCATCCTCTGCAGCATGAATTTTATCTGATCCAAAGTAGGTTCATATATAGGTTCTCCTTCCTTTGCATAGAAGAAACAGTACCAGCAGGTCAGGTCGCATCTGTTAGTAAGGACTATGTTGCCCAGGCCTGTATGTGATTCATGTTCTACGCACAATCCACAGTCCGAAGGACAGTCAATCTCGAATTCGTTTTTGTCTATATTCGGGTTAAGTATCTTAATTCCCGGGTCTTGGAACGTCTCGGCTTTTTTGTACATATCATAATCGGACCAGTAAACCTCTGTAACTACGCCGTGATCTGCGCAGGCCTTGGTCATCCATACTTTGTTGTCCTTTACGTAGACAACCGCATCTATCTTCATGCTGTCCCAGCGCTCTTCATCAACGCATCCAGGACAAAGAGACTGGTTGAATTTTAACACTTTAACATCATCCGGAAGAAGAGCAACAAGCGCCCTCTTTTTTTCCTCTGTATAATCTTTGACATAGGGAGAAGTAGAAATCAAGTTAATATCTGTTTTTTCACGGGCTATAGCCTGGGGGTATGCTGTTACCATATGAACACCTCTCGATATTTTTCTTGGGTAATGAGTTTCTTTTGGCTTACGAGGTGAAACTTTGTTTCACCTGTACAGGTTAAGCTTTGCTTAACCTTGTAAGGATTTTCTTTACCAAGGAAAAGTCTTATTTTACAACTTTTATAATTTACTAAAAGTTATGTGTATGAGATTATTTAAGCATTTCTCAATTTGTAAAAGGGGCTTATAGGAAGATGGTACGCGAGTCTAGTTAAGCTTTCTTAAGTTTCCATCGGGTTCCTGAACTCCCCTGAAGCGCATCTTTTCATAAACAGGAACTATCCTTATGCCTCCGCTTCCATCATCTTCAATGCGCATATATCTATCACGTGCATTTGTGATGACGGCACCGTAAAGCTGGAAGTTTTCCCCCAGCTCCTGAAAGGTCGGGAAAGAAGACTGTGTATAAAGCCATGAATAGGAAGTTGTTCCAGTATCCGAGTAAAAAGACACTAAACCTTTTTTCTTGAGTCTTTCTGGATTCATTCCTGAAAGGAAAAGTGCAAAATCCGCCACTTCCCTATTATAAAACGACTTGTCCTTTTTACGCAAGGCAACGAATTTTTGAGTCAAAGTATCAAAGCCGTCAGGAGTAAAAAGATTTTCAGATCTTACAAATCGCTCCATGAATCCTGAAATATACGCAACAGAGCCCCTATCAGGAATGGTACTTGTATCTAAAAGTGGTTGTACCTCTGAATACGACATCCAGAGAGAGTTATGCAAAACGTCATGCAATCTCTCATTCTGTATTATTGCCATTCATATCTAATTGGTTAGAAGAAAATAAATACGCTATGGATTTACAATAAGTGTGCCGCTCATTGCCGAATGTCCCGAGCCACAGTAAACCGAGCAGGAGAAAGTAAACTGGCCGGTCTTGTCGGCCGCGAATCTTATTGTTTTTGGCTCGCCCGGATTAAGTGTTTCTACAATATTGTATTCTGGAATTGATATACCGTGCGTAACATCCAAGCTTACAATATTTATCAAAACTTCATCGCCGTTATTAACCGTTATGGTGCCTGGTACGAACTCATATTTCTTTGCCGTCATGTTAAATTCTTTGACCGGAAGTGGCAGTGTAGCTGCTGAAAGTGTATTGTCTGATGGTACAATCGAATTAGTAGGGCATTTGAACTCGCAATTAGGTCCGGTTCTTCCGACAGCAGTTCCGTCAGGACAAATCATAGCATCTGCTGTGCATCCGGCAGGCTGTTGCGAAGTGCATCCGGCTACGAATAAAACAGAAATCAATAAAATTGGGATGACAAATTTACTCACAAATACCACCAAGCACTTAAACATAACGATGTAATAAAAATACCTCTCAAAATTTATGGCGGGTATACTTTAAAAGATTATCGCCAAAAGAAGAAGCTGATAATAATGTCCTACAAGATAGATCATGATCGTCCCAACTGCATAGGCTGTGGCGCCTGCGCTGCTGTTGCTCCTGAATTCTGGGAAATGAGCGCTGCCGACGGGAAATCCGACGTGAAAGGCGCAAAGCGCATAGAAGAGGGCGGCGAAATAATCAGGGAAGAATTGGACATCACAGATGACCAGTTCGCAAAGAACAAGGAAGCTGCTGACTGCTGCCCTGTTAACGTCATCCATCTGCTTAACGCAAAAGGCGAAAAAATAATATAGATTTCTTAATGCTACCGCCGAGCCCGAACTGGGGGGGGGAACAGGTGCCCACTTTCTATGGCTAATATGACCCTGAAGTATTAAAACGTTGCTATCGTCACCGTTACTTATCAACCAAATGTCATGACCTTGTCCGACTCGACGACAAGATTCAACATGTCATCCATAGTGGAAACAGAGCATATGCCGCTCTCTTCCTTGTCCCTTATTTTGAGGCAAGTTCCACAGGCCAGAAGAATGCCGCCTCTTTTCTTGAATGCACCTATCGTTCTTTGTGTGTTGAACTTCTCGCTCTGCAGACCCTCGCACTCGACGCCTTTTCCAAGAAGAAACAGCTTTACTTTATGGCCTTTGTCGAGAGCTTCAACGCCAAACCTGAACGCATTCCAGACAGTTTCAAGCTCATTTGAATTGAGAACGATGCCAATATTCATGCTATCTCGCCTTATCCACGATTTCTTTTATGTCGTTCTCTGCTTCCATAGCTTCTTCCGGGCTTACTTCGTGAAAGAATTGCGAAATCATCGTCGGCTTCATTCCTATTATCTTTACCTTGCCATCATCTTCCATAACATTGATCTTGCAGGGCATGCACAAGGAAATAAGCCGGTTTCTGTTCAGAAACTGATTTGCGTACTTGCCAGAGCATATCTCAATGATCTTAAGCGGCATTTGATGAAAACCCTTGGCAGCGAGCCTTTCCTTCACATCATAGACCTGGAATAACGACCATCCTTTCTGATCCACGACTTTGAGCACGGAAACAACAGCTTCGTCAAAGCTTTTCTCCGTCTCAGCGATATATGCAAAATCTCCCACTTCCATTTTCTCACCTCATTTTTCACGGGTTAGCGATACTATTAACCATACCAAAAGAACTACTACGAACATCATGAAGACAGGTCCGAAAATAAACATACCGCCCATGTGGCCGAATCCCCAACCATAGCTCAAAAGCAATAAGGCAGCCAATACTGTGATAACTATAATTATGTTGTTATCGTACTTTTGCTTTTTCATTATTTTCACCTAAAGTCTGCAACGGCTTTGCTGTCCTTCTTCATCTTCTCGACAAGCGCGTCCCTGATTATATCAAATGCCCTGACTATTTTCGGGTTGGCGAGTCGGTAGTATATGTTTTTGCCATCCCTTCTGGAAACAACGATACCTCTTGCCTTCATTATAGCCAGGTGCTGGGATATGTTTGCCTGGCTTAGTTTCGACTTATCTATAAGTTCGGTCACCGACAACTCGTCATATCGCAGAAGGTGCAGAATTTCAAGCCTGGTCGGATTTGAAAATACCTTGCACATCTCGGCGTGTATCCTGTAGAACTCTTTCATATTAACATATTAGAATATACTAATATTTAAATTGAATAGAAGTGCTCCGTACGGGATTTGAACCCGTGCCGCCGGCTTTCTTTTTCTTCCTTCCGTTTTGGTCAAGCTTTCTGGAAAGGTTGATTGAAAGGCCAGTATCCTTGACCGGGCTAGACGAACGGAGCTCTGTAATTTCTTTCCGTAAACGCTTTCTTTTAAAGAAAGGGTTTGACGAACGGAGCTTCAGTTAAACATAATTGTTGTACTTTTAAATAAATAGAAAAACTGGGCAATTCTCTTTATTTCCAGAAGTCTCTTTTCCCTGGATTTCCTTAATTCACCCAATCTCTTTTCAGCGATGCGCTGACTATGTACTATAACATAAATTATAATGACAACAACAAGAGTAACTATCATGGCTGCAAGGAATTTGTAAAAAAGCCCTTCGCCCTGTGGCACTATCTGTTCTATAGCACCTTTTATTGCCTCATTCCAAAAGAGACCGACTACCAGAGCGAGCGCTGAAATTATGGATGTCAGCACAAGTGTACGGATGTCTGCCATCTTCTTTATCTTATCTTCAATCTCATCAGCCATGGAACCACCTAAAAATTACACAACATACTTTGTTGCCTGTTTCTTATCTACAATCATCATTTTTAAAATGACGAAATATCAAATTATTAAAATATATTATCGATGATGATTTGGATACAAGAATACCACTAGCATCGATTTTAATGGTATTCTGCGTATAAATCTTTACGTTCAAACAGTTTATACGAGGAGAATACCACTATCATTCAAGCTGTAGTTTAATGGTATTCTCCTGTACAACAAGAGCTTCGCTTTTGTTTATACAAAGCTGGGATAGCCAAGCTAGGCTCCTTTCTTTGAAAAGAAAGTAGTCTGCAGTCAAAGAAACTGCAGTGCTATCGCAAATATTAAAGGAGCCCTTGAATGGTCTACGGCGCAGGTTTGCTACAGCCCTTTTCAAAAAAGCGCTGGCGAAAAACAGCGTGAAAGGAAATGTAAATAACCTGTGAGGCGCAAGCCTCACGAGGGTTCAAATCCCTCTCCCAGCGCTCGGGTCAGTGGTCTACCGGTATGACGCCGCCCTTACAATAACCCTTTTCTGAAGAAAAGTGTTAGCGGAAAAGGGGGAAGAAGTGAGGCGGATATAGGAGGTTCAATTCCTCCCTGACCCATCAAGAACCAGTTTAATTAATTTTAACAATCCTTATTCTGAAAACTAGCGTCTTTCCAGCCAGTGGATGATTCATGTCTATAAAAACCGTATTATTTCTTATGTCAAGAACTCGCACCTGCTGGCCGTTCACGTATAAGATACTCCCGGTCTTTGTGCCGTCAGGAACATCTTGAACAGAAACCATGACTATATTGCTCAGGCTGTAATTACCATAAGCATCATCTGGTTTTATCGTGACATTTCTTTCCTCATCCAAATGCATGCCAACGACAGCTGCGTCAACGCCCTTTATCATCTGACCTGCTCCTACAGAGAACTCAAGAGGCACCCGGCCAGCAGAACTGTCAAATACTGTGCCATTCTCGAACATGCCTGTATAATCTACAGACACATTATCGCCTATGGCGACGACTTTACCCAATGGCGACTGTGTGCCAACACATCCAAGAACCAGAACAATGGAAAGCAGTGCAAAATAGTATTTCATTTCCTAAATTTGTGGCCAATAATATTTAAGATGCCGTTTTCTCTTATGGTAAGGTCTTTGTTCAATTACATGCAAATTACATCGATGCTGAGGAAAAAGTCGGGCAATCTTTAAATGTCTCCGTTGCTATTATACATAAGGAGGAATAGAAATGCCCATAACAATGAAGAGCTTCTCTGATATGACAAGAAAAGATGTATTTACACACAAGGGTGTTTACTGCGGGAAAGTCATCGATGTAGGTCTTGACCTCGAAAAATTCCGTGTTAAATCCCTGGTTGTTGATGCGGTTCGCGGCTCTTTCTTGGCTTCGCTCGTTGGTGACAAGAAAGGCGTCATAGTGCCATTCTCAATGGTCCAATCAGTCGGTGACGTCGTCATAATAAAGCACATCTCGCCGACAGCCGTGGAGACTGGGGAAGAAGAAGCGCCGTCAAATTAAATTTTTTCTTTTTTATCTAGTTCTTGTCATTACATTTAAGAAAGCTTTGATTATAGTTTTAGCTATGGACCTAATAGACCCTAAAGGCACTATTCAGTTTTTTAATAGCTGTGTTCATGTCATAGAAAATCCAGTAAGTGATGGTTCTCCTAGAGAAACTATATTCGGCGATTGTGAAGATAGCTCTCCTTACCCGCTTAAAGAGCTTGCAACGTATCTTCGCCGGCGTGGGTTCGAAGAAAGAGCAGTCAAAGTTGCACAACAGTATAAATTCCCTTGAAAATGTAATATAAACCTCCGTCAACAATCTATTTCTTATGAAAATCCCAGATCATGCAGCTTACAAGATGCTGGAAAGCTATGGGATTCCTGTAGCAAACTGGTCTTTTGTGCGCACACTGGAAGACGCTACCATTGCAGCGGAAAATCTTCATTTTCCTCTTATTCTCAAAATCGACTCACAAGAGGTAATGCACAAAATGGTATCGGGCTGCATAAGGACCGCCCATGATATGGACCACCTCAGAAAGATGTTCGAAATCGTCATGAAGAACGCAAGAAAACAGACAAAGAACATAAATGGCATAATTTTACAGGAGCTCATTCACAGCGACGTCGAGAATGTTCAGGAATTCATAATCGGCGCCAAGCGTGACGCGCAATTTGGTATGGTAATCATGTTCGGCGCAGGCGGACGCCTGACAGCCCAGAACGATGTCTGTTTCCGTCTGGTGCCAATAACCGAAAAAGACGCGCTAGAGATGCTGAACGAGCCAGAAATCTCCAGGCTGGTAACACGCCACGACAAAATAGCTGACATCCTGCTTAAGGTTTCCAAGCTGGCTGAATATGAAAAAATAAGCGAACTGGACATCAACCCGCTTCTTGTGTCCGACAAGGGTGTTTTAGCTGCGGACGTAAGGATATTGATTGCTTAAGCTCTGTAGAAATGCTCAAGGAAAAGCCACAGGAGCATCATTGTGAATACACAATGATGCTAGTAACTAGAGGGTGTCATGAATACATGACACCCTCCCTGTGGCTTTTATCATAGGTTTTCTACAGAGCTATTAATTATTATTCTACAATTCGCCTCACAGCATTCACCTTGGAAGAAACAGTCCATTCAAAATAGTATAGTCCTTCTCCATGGTACGTTCTTAATACATCTGTCCTACAAGCCTCGTATAAATGCAGCGCACCATCAACAAAAGTCTTGAATTCTGTATCAGATCCATATTCTCAAGAAGGTTTTTATTACCTAAAACACCAACAAAGAGTTCACAAAATAAGTTTGTGAACTCACTAAGTCCCTTTCGATTTCCTGGTCTTTCGGGTTCTCTCATAAAAGGCATATTTTTGGAGTCTTCTTAAAAACCCCTGGATCTTTGTAGGTTAAACTAATTAACCTACCAAAATTACGCTGAAATTACGAAAATCCGCTGTTTTTTCTAATACCTTTAAATCAATTCGTAACGAAAATAGGTAAGGTGGAGAATACGCTTACCTTTGGGTTCTATGGAAGAAGCGGTCAAGGTGTTAAAGCCGCTACGAGGATCTTTTCCAGAGCATGCTTTATGTCTGGCTTTTATGTCCAGAGCTTTGTATTCACTAGCAACAAAGTCTTTCCGGCAAGAGGTTTTGTAAAGATCGACAAAAGCCCCATATTATCAAAGCAGGTCGAAGACCCGGATTTTTACATGGTTTTTGATCCGATTCTCATGGAAAAAAACTTCAAGGACAGAAGCATAGTCGTATTTAATTCGCCAGAAAAACTGGTATTTGCCCAGCTGAAAAAGCGCAAGGTAAAGTCGTACTTTGTAGATGCCACAGAAATTGCTCTGGCTCACCTGAAAACCAACCTGCCGAACACAGCCATGCTCGGAGCCTTGGCAAAACTGTTCAACAAAGTTTCTATGAAGAATATAAAGACAGCCATGGAAGATATGCAGAAAGAGAACTTTCTGGCATTCGACGAAGGCTACAAGACAGTAAGATAAAGCGTAGTTAGAGACGTGAGATAATGATAAACGAAAACGATGCGAAATTCGGAATTCCTGTGCTGCAGCCAGGCCAGCAGGAACTGCCAAGCCGTTTGCGTGTTCTGAAGCCAAAGATAGACCTGAAAAAATGTCAAAAGAATTATAATTGCATGGTATCATGCCCGCACAACGCCATAACAGTGCATGCCAACGGCTATCCAACGATTGACTATAATCTGTGCACAGGGTGTCTTATTTGCCTTCGTGAATGCCCTGCTTTTGCGATAACAGAGGAGCACGAAAAAAGGGTTCCGAAACTATAGGTGATTTCATGTTTGACTATCAAAATAGAGCGAGGGCTTACCTATGAAAGGTAAAATAAGAATAATATTTGAAGACAAGGTCTTCCACACTCCTTTCTTTGGGGTGTACAGAGACCTTTCTTTCGGGAAGGAAAGGGATTTGTTATGAAAGGCGAACTTCTCTCTTCTACTGATGCTGCCGCTTTTGGCGCCAAGGCATCTTTTGTCGAAGCCGTGGCGAACTTTGCAAACCCGGGTTCTGGTGAAATCGCCAAGAAGCTGGCAAAGATACACCAGTGTGATATTTTTGACGTGCCGACAGCAGGCGACGCTTTCGCTTCTGCTCTTGGCTGCGTAGCTGCGGGAAAAAGAACATTCATTCCTGCCTCGTCGCCGCTAAGCCAAGACGTGTTTTCAGCGCCTTTCATGAGGCTGCCCTTTGTTGTGGCAAACGTGGCAAGAAGCTTGCATAGCGCAAAATCCGACCATTCGGCTGCAATGCTGCTGCGCGACGCAGGCTACCTGATGTTTTTCCCGGAAGGAAATCAGGAACTCCATGACACGATAATACAGGCTTACCGCGTAGCCGAAGACCAGAAGGTGCTTCTGCCGTCCATAGTAAATATAGACGGCATTCCTAATTTTTCCGAAGGTGTCCAGCCGGCAACCGACGCCGCAGTAAAGGGCTTTCTGCCAAAGTTTCGCAGCGCCAGATTGGATGCGAAAAACCCCCTTCATTTTAATGTTAACTCTGAAAAGTACTACGAGCTGAAGCTCCAGCAGCAAAAGGCAATGGACAATGCTATTGACCTTCTCAAGAAAACCGATGAAAAATGGAAGCAGAAATTCCGCCGCAGCTATGGCATTGTCGAGCGTTTTATGATGGAAGACGCCGAGACGGTTATAGTGATAATGGGATACCATTCTTCTACGGCAAAAGCAGCCGTGAAGAAAATGCGTGAAGCAGGCAAGAAAGTCGGCGTATTGCGTATAAGGGTCTTCAGACCTTGGCCAGCCAAGCTCGTTAACGAAGCTCTGGCAAACGTAAAGAAAGTTCTTGTATTCGACCAAGCTGTTTCCATCGGCACAGGAAGCATATTGGCAGCCCACCTGAAGCGTCTCTGCAGCTCTCTTATCAGTATGGGCAAATATCCCAGCGAGAAAGACTTCATAGACGCCGTAGCCCGCGTAGAAAAGAGCGGGCATGACTTAAGATTGTGGCTGTAATTATTCAGTTCCTTTAATAGCAATTTGTACACACATATCAAATGGGACCATACCATTTCCAGAATTCTCATGAATTTGACCCAACAAAGGGGTTTGGTATTCCTCCTGATGGGCAACCAAGCGATCAAATTCTCTACCAGCTTCTTCGTCACCAGCCATGCGCTTTTTAATTAATTCTGCTGCTTGCCTCATCGGAGATTCTTTTGTACCATAAACATAAAAATCTAATTCATCGAGGCTCTTATATATGTGGTGCAATCTGTCCTGTATATGTAGTAGTCCAGACTTATCACTAACGAGTTTTGACAGTAGACAAGATGTTTCGACATAATATCTCGAAAGTCCTTTTAGATCTGGTCTACCTATAATCCCATAAGAACTTCCTAGCATAGCAGATAATTTATAGCGTGGATAACTGTTATGCGGCCAAATTTCTACTGCTTTTGACCAAATAGCGACTAAATCCAGTGGTCCTAGAGAAAAATCTCCGGCTCCTTCGAGCGCATCACCGAGAAAACCGAAATTTCTGGCTATGTAGACTTGCTGCTCATGATTGCCACTCACACTAGCGTATTCCCCATTAAGTTGAACTATTTTAGGCTCATGATATTCCAGAACAGAAACAACAGGATGGCTAACTCCTTCCCTTCTAGAAGCTCGTTCAATATCTTCCCTTTTTAAGACAGATTCCATTCTGAACCTATTTCAGATATTTATTTAAGCTATTTGAACATCTCATCCTTCAGCCTTTCTCTAACGTCTTTCACTTTGTCAAAAAGCTCCTGCAATCTCTTCTCTAAAGCAGTCTCCTGCCCTTCCAGATAATACCACGTGGCATAGCCGCCGAAGCGTCTCTTTAGAATGCGCCTTTTTATC
>DUFR01000046.1 GCA_013331845.1 Candidatus Aenigmatarchaeota archaeon
TCTCTCCACTGCTGGTCTGTGTAGCCTGGCGGCGTTGCGCACTTGTCCGCCAGCTCCGATGAGATTGCCTTGCTGTAATTAGCGCCGTACCTGCTGTTGGCAAACAGTAAAAGGGAAACGACAACTATCGCTACTGCTGCTATTATCATGATGTAAAAGATTATTTTCTCATTCATTTTTTTCATTTTATCACCCACGTTTTCTAAGTTTGTCTTTGATGTACAGATAAACCGCTGACACTGCAATAACGCCACCTGTGATCCATGCAATTTTGTCATAATCTCCTAGGAAAGGCACGCCCGCTATGAGCAGACCGGTATTGAAAATTATCAGCTTTCTCGATATGCAGTTCTTGTATCTTATCAGCAATGCCATGCTCATGAAAAGGAATGNNTCGCGTGGCATACATTATGTGCGGATATGATGCTTCCAGCGCTTGACGCGCCCGCAGCAGCGCCTATGACTTTTCCTTCCTTCCTTACAAATTTTTTCTTTCGCATGACATTCACAATTATTTTTCAAGGCAGCATTTCAGCATGTCTTTCATTACTTTTCTAGTTCTTCCCTTCCACCCCGAGGCTTTTTTTTCCAAATCTTCAACCAATGTCACAAAATCGCCCCATTAAGAATTGCGTTTGTTGATTCGTTCATCTTGCTGAAGAAACCAGAACAGTGTGTAAACATCGTACGCGTCTTCTATTAGCTCCTTCGCCTGCTTCGGATCCTTTTCTATATATTTAGTTGAGGATTCGATAAGCCTCATCGTGGTCGCGAGAAGATGTTTGCTTATGCACCATAGTTCGCCTTCCGTGTTTTTCACCAGTTTTTTCAGCAAACGAACACGCATTTTCCTGATTGAAGCCTGGACATGAAGGTATTCTTCTTTCTTCGTTTTCATGGCAGTGAAAGCCAGATGCTCTTCCAAGTTCACCAGGTTCATGATGGCTATGCTAAGGTCGTGCTTCTCTGAAAGGTCTATGTCGTTCATTATATCACCCTGAAGTACGCCATCAAAAATATTGCGGCGTTGAATATGATTATCAGCGCCATGACTATCCATATTGCCTGCATCGGGAGGTGGTTTTTGCCATGCTTCTTCCTGATAATCTGGTGAAGCTCAAAGCCGAAAAGTGTCAGGAAAGTTCCGAAGAGTAATCCCAAGAAAAGCTTGTCGACTCCAACCAGATATGCCGATACCGGTGAGTTAAAGAGACCGCCTATATAGAAGCTTACTGCGGTCAGCAAAAACGATGCAAGTGATATAATGTGCTGCTGCATCGGCAGATATGCTTTGCGGTGATTCCTCTTCAGTAAAACGTTATTGAACCATAGCGCTGTCGAGATTATAAACGCTCCTATCAGACTTCCTATAATCATGTCGTCTATTCCGTACAGCCTTGTTACTGCAACCGCGGCCCCGGTTGCCGCAGTGCAAAGCGGACAATGTGCATAAACGGGCGCGATATTGATTATAATTCCCGCTAGGAATAGCAGTAACATTAAGAGTTTCATACGTTACAGCTTCCTGCGCCGCTTTCAGCGCCATTCGGATAAAAGACACCTTTCCATCTGTCTATTTCCTGCTGGATCTGCGTTCTGTTGTAGTTTTGCTTCAGCATCCTTTTAGCGAGGCCTGAAAGTGCCACGTGGTGCCCGCATTGGCAGTTGTCCGTTGCCTGTAATGTCGCTACGTCACAGCACGGCAGCAATATGTTTAATCCAATATACCCCGGGAGCTCGGCTTGCGTGAGCTTTTCAGCATCATCTTTCAGCAGCTGGTTGTAGCCATTCAAATCCAGGGTTATTCCGTATGGCAACATTTCCCCGGTCATGTTTGCTTTCGCAGACACGCCGTCTTCCATTCCGCATCCCTCGCCTTCTGGGCCGTGATGTGCTTTCATCATCTCCTCGTAGGAAGAGAATCCTTGGTATTTTTGCGCTGCAGCGGCCTTTCCTGTTATTCCCATGTAAACTGTCATCGCAGTAACAGATGCCATCAGTACAATAATGATAAATACAGATAATATGTGTTTGTTCATTTTATTTCCTCCAAAAAATAAAAAAAAATAAAAAAAATTAGCAGCCTCCCACCATTCCTGAACTTGGTGAGCTCGCACTCGCTACAGAACCAGATAGCCTGGCTGGAAGCGTTCCATGATGCTCATACATCATTTTTTCCTGGGCTGTCCAGCTGCTCATGTCAAGCGCTCCGCTCGTTGCCTGTGCCGTTACCAAACCAGTTGCCGATATTTTGCCCTCAATGTCGTTCAGTTGTATCGCCTGTACCACGGATACAGCCAGAACAGCTACCATAAGGACCATTAGTGTCGCTACTTTCATGTCCATTCTAACAACCTCCTACCATATTCCCTGTGCTTGATGAAGATGCCTCGCTTTCTATTCCTCTGTATTTGTTTGACGCAAGATTGATGTAATTCAATTCTATACCTTTTTGCTGGAGAATTGCCGCTTTTTGCGAAATGACTCCGGGGAAGAACAGCGTCTTCCATTTCCCAAGCTCCTCCAGTATCTGGTCGTTTGTCATTTCCGGATGATTGGTCAGCAGGTACTTTGCGACTCCTCTCATGGCATAAGAGTGTGCGCATCCGCAAGCCGGGTTGCCGTTGGAGAATATTATTGACTCGACTCCGCAGCAATACTCGCAGGATATCTGGGACGCGGTCGTAATGTATCTGGCTAGGTTATTCCCGGATAATGTTATTGTCCTGTCAAGATTGCCAAGTTTTTGTATCGTTGCTTCAGTTTTTACCTGGTCACTGGCGCTGACATCATCGTATCTTACCCCGAGTTCCTGCCCATAGATTTCTGGAATGCCACTGGGCATCACGTCAATTTGACTGTTGGCGCTAAGTTGTATTGCCTGGATCGTTATTTTTTTTGCAGCAGGAACAGCGCTCATTTTGGAATTTACGTCTGCTATTGCAAACTGGTTAATTGTCATAATTGCCAGTGTTACAAACAACATAGCGTAAAGTGCCAGCATGTGTTTGCCTGTTTTGTAATGTTTTTTGTCTTCATCCATACTGTGCTATGCTAAGAAACAGCATATTAAGAATTGTATGAAACTAGTTTCAGTCAGAAAAAATTATTTTTTCCTTAGTATTACGAGGTTACTCATCCCGTGTCTTTTCCTTTCAATTAAGCTTTGCATTTCAAGCTTGTCGAGGATTCTGCTTACCTTGACTTTGTCCATGCCGGATTTCGCAACCAACTCGCCCTGCAAAATAGTCCCGTTAGATTGCACAAGCAAGTCAAATATCTTTTTTGATTCCAAAGAAAGTGTTTTCGGTGCTACAGTTATTTCTTTCCTCTTCGGCATGGGTCTTTTGATTATAACATGTCCGGGCTCTTTTTTCTTGAATATCAAGTATAATCCGATGGCTGTAACGAATATTGCTATGCCAAGACTGGAATATAGTATTACATCAGAAGTAGTATGTATGCATGTACCGTCTGTAAGATAGCATGATCCAGTTTCAGCCTGTTGCATTTGTGCTATTTTATCATTGTATATTTTGAGGTATATGCCAAATACGGCTATTATTATTGCCAACGCTACCAGCATTATTCCGATTTTACGATTATCCATGTTTTCGACCCCCATATAAAATAAAGGTTTTGTAGTAAGTTAAAATAAAAACTTTAAACGCTTTATTTGTGGTGGCTGTATGACTTTGCGCACATTTCACAGCAGAAGAACATATTTTTGCCGTTGACCTTCTTCTGGATAGCACCTTTTACCATCTCGCAGCCGCAATGAACACAAACTTTTATTTTATTCTTTAACGCAGCTTCTACGAGGGAATCAAATCTTTTATTCAGATCAGCCAGGAATTTCTTACCGTCAGCAGTGATTTTATACGATTTTACTTTCTTCCTGCCGGATATTTTTTCTACTGTTACGTAACCTGATGATTTCATTTTCTTCAGCACAGGGTATATCTGGCTCGCACTCGGCTTTTTACCCATTATTTTCTCCAGTTCCATTATCATCTCATAACCATGCATATTCTTTCGCGTCAGTGCGATAAGAATAAAATATTTTGTCGTACTCGACATGTTTTCCATATGCTTTAATTGTAAAATAAGTATTTATAGTTATTACTACATTAGATATATCTAATTTAGACATATGAGGTGATAATGATGGAAGACAGGAGAAAAAACAAGACGGACAAGAAGAAAAAACCTGCGTGCTGCAGATAAATATCTACGGGTTGAATCCCACAGTATTTTTGCAAGAATGCAGAATATTTTATAAGCGGTATTGAACTGCATTCATTGCAATTAAAAAATTAATTTAGGCGAAACCTATGGAGAAAAAAAGAGTACAGTTAGTGATTAAAGGTATGCATTGCGCGAACTGCGCCGGTACCATAACAAAGAAACTGCTGAAGACTAAAGGCGTTACACGTGCAGAAGTGAATTTTGCTACAGAGAAAGCTGTTGTAGAATTTAATGGTATAACAGAGAATGCTATAATAAGCAGCATAGAACAGGCCGGTTACAAGGCTGATCTCGATTCAAAAAAACCTCCAAAAAATGAAGCAAATAATATGAAGAAAATGCTTTTTTTCAGTCTGCTGCTGGCGGTTCCTGCACTTTTGATAAGCATGTTCGTTATGGAACTGCCATATAAGGGATGGCTGCTATTGGCACTGGCAACGCCGGTCCAATTTATTGCCGGCTATTCTTTCTACGAGGGCGCATGGAGTGCTCTGAAAAACAGAACCAGCAACATGGATACGTTGATTGCTATAGGAACTTCTGTCGCATATTTCTACAGTGTTTTTGTGCTTCTAAGCGACCCTATGGGTGAGTTGTATTTCGAAGTGGCTGCTGTTCTTATAGCACTGGTTATTTTAGGGAAGTATCTCGAGGCTAATGCAAAAGGAAAGACAAGCGAGGCAATAAGCAAATTAATACGGCTGTCGCCAAAAAAAGCGCACATTATTCGAAATGGGAAGGAGATAACAATTTCTGTAGACGACGTCCGCGTTGGAGACATTATTATCGTTAAGCCAGGTGAAAAGATACCTGTTGACGGCATTATAGTATCTGGCAGCTCTAGCGTCGATGAGTCAATGATAACCGGCGAAAGCCTTCCTGTTGGCAAGAAAGTTGGTGATATGGTAGTTGGAGCGACAATAAACAAATTCGGAACATTTAATTTTAAAGCATTGCGAATAGGCGCAGACACAACATTGTCCAAGATAATAAAAATGGTGGAGGAAGCGCAGGGTTCAAGAGCACCGATACAGAGATTTGTTGACAGGATATCTTCTGTTTTTGTGCCTGTCGTGATTATGCTTTCCATTGCTACTTTCGCAGCATGGTATTTCCTGTTCGGCGCGACGTTTTCCTTCGCGCTCGTCGCTGCTGTTGCTGTTGTTGTAATAGCATGTCCCTGTGCTCTCGGCCTTGCCACTCCGACGGCTATAATAGTCGGCACCGGCAAAGGCGCGCAACATGGTATACTGATAAGGAACGGAGAAATTCTTGAGACGGCCAGCAAGGTAAACGCGATAATTTTCGACAAAACCGGAACCATAACAAAAGGGGAGCCGAACGTTACTGATATAATTGCCCATGACGACAAAGCACTTCTAAAAATAGCAGCTAGTCTTGAAAAAAAGTCAGAGCACCCGCTGGCTCAGGCAATCCTGAAAAAGGCAAAAGAAATGCATATACAGTTGGCAAATGTGACGCATTTTCGCGCTGTTGCAGGTTACGGCATTGAAGGTCATCTGGGAAACAAGAAAGTTCTTCTTGGAAATATCGGACTGATGAAGAAAAACAGAATAAAAATATCCACCTCATCGGTAAAAGAAATGCAGGCACTGGAAAATGATGGCAAGACTGTAGTGTTGCTGGCTGAGAATAAGATAGTCACAGGAATGATAGCTATAGCTGATGTAGTTCGCGATTCGTCAAAGGAAGCTATTGGTAAATTAAAGACCATGGGTATTGATATCTACATGATTACCGGTGACAACGAAAGAACCGCCAAAGCCATAGCAAAACAGGTTGGCATTGAGCATGTGTTCTCTGAGGTTCGCCCTGATGAAAAGGCTGGATATGTAAGGAAGTTACAGAAAAAATTCAAGGTTGCAATGGTTGGCGATGGCATAAATGATGCGCCTGCTCTTGCCCAGGCAGATGTTGGAATAGCTATGGGTTCTGGTACTGACATAGCTATGGAAACCGGTGGCATAATACTGATGAAGAACGACCTTTGTGATGTTCCGACTGCACTGAAGTTGAGCAGGATGACATTGTCAAAGGTAAAGCAGAATATGTTCTTCTCGCTGATTTACAATGTGCTGGGCATACCGGTTGCTGCCGGTGCGCTGTACACGTTCGGCATTCTCCTGAGTCCGATAATAGCTGGCGGTGCGATGGCAATGAGTTCTGTATCTGTCGTATCCAACTCTTTACTGCTGAAAATGAAGAAAATAAAATAAAGACGCTATTTTTTCTTTATAACAGCAATAGTAAGGTCATCGTCCGGCGGGCAGAACGCAAAGAGCTCCCGTTTTATCGCATCATGAATTGTTCTTGCCGGCTCTCCTTTTACCTCTTTCAAAACACCTTCCAGATGAGTTTCAGCAAAGTTCAACTCTCCGCCTTTCTGTTCTAATAGTGCATCCGTGTAAAGAACCATAAAATCGCCTGGCATTAAAAGATGAACTTCATTTACAGGAACTTCATCTACAGAATGTACAAAATCTTGTGCATCCACATGATATCTGGAAGGGAAAACACCTAGTGGTGTTGAAGCCTTTGTACGCTCCTTATCTATCTTTTGCATTTGGTTGTATTCATTGGAAAATAATATCGGAGGGTGATGACCTGCTAAAAAATTTCTATACCTGCCGTCGTTATTTACTTCACCATAAGAAAAAGTTATATATGGTTTTTTTCTGATAAAATCCGGCTTTGTGAGTCTATGTATTAATTGATTTAGTTTTACACCAATTTCGGCAGTAACTTCACCATATTTATCGAGTTGCGCTTCAACAAACGCCCTGAATGCACCGTCCAATTCGCCAACGATAAAACTTTCAGCTATACCGTGGCCTGCAACATCACCAATAGCGATGCCAAATCTGTTAAGATTTTTTGCCAGTGTAGCTGCTAAAGCAACATTACCATCTTTTTTAGCCTGGCGTATTCTTTGTCTTATTTGATAATATTCAAAATTTATAACTGCAAGATAATCCCCACCCACGCAGCCGCCATATGGCTCTACGGTTGCAAAATAGTCTATTCCAGGCAGTCTTGGAAATTCGCCTTTGCGCGGCAAAGCCATCGCTGCATAAGTCTGAACACGATCTAATTCATCCACTAGTTCTTCCCTAGTCCATTCTTTAAGCAGTTTCATATATATCATCTTGAAAATTTGTCGAATAAAATTTCAGCAAAAGGCAAATATAACAAAAAAGTTTAAATAACCTTTTAGTTCATTCTCCAAATCGTCTGTTCCTTTGCTTGAATTCTTTCATGATTTTGTCGAATTCCTTTGTGCCAAAGTCCGGCCATAATGTATCCACAAAAAACAGTTCGGCATATTCAATCTGGTAAAGCATAAAGCCTGAAAGCCGCTTCTCTCCGCCGGTTCTTATAACGATGTCCAGCGGCCGGGGCACCATCAGGAAGCCCTCAAAGATGTTTTCATGGAGCTTTGCAATCATGGGATTGCTTCTGAGCCAGCGCGAAGATTCCATAACAGCATTGAGGATTTCCTCCTTTCCGCCATAGCCTATGCACAAATTAAGTATAGGACCCTTGTTATCTTTAGTTTGTGCAGAAATCTCGCGCACTACATTCAGTACTTCCTGTGGCATTTCCTTCAGTCGTGAGCCGATCACGTTGACCTTTATGTCTTTTTTTGAAAGCATCCGGTGCCGGATCAAGTCATTGATTTTACCCTTCAACAAACTATAAACAAGGGATTTGTCGCTTTCGACTCGTCCAATGTTTTCCGTTGACATTGCCCATATGGACAGTTCAGCCACTTCGGGATATTTTTCAAAAACATGCTTAACTATCTTTTCCATCGCGATTCCCGACTGCCTGCCGTCGTAATCTTTTATTCCGTTTTTCTTTGCCCAGCGTCTGCTGCCGTCAGGTATTACGCCTATATGGATGCCGCTTCTCTCTTTCATAAACTATAGTTATGTTCAAGATGATTAAAAGCCGCGCTGTTAGAAATCAGCGATTGTATTAACTATATGTATGATTATTGCCGTGAGGAGTATTGTGAGGACACAATACTCCTAGCTGACATATACGTGAAAACACGTATATGTCTACGGCAATAATCATCGTACGTTAAGTTAATACAATCAAAATCAGCAAAAGCCTTTCGAGACATTGGTTATTTCTTCAGGAGAATTAGCTGTTCTGTAAACTTTGTTGCACTGGTCTTGCAGCTCATATTCAAACGCAGGAACATCCATATCACATTCCTTGGCCCTGTTGATGCAGTCCTTCAGCGCCGCGTCCTTTGCGTCTGTTTTTGGTGTTGCTACGCAGCCGCTAACAAGAAAAGATGCCAGAATAAGTACGAGGATAAGAACAGTTATCTTTGCCATAAATAATTATTGAATTTTATGTTAATAAAAGTAGTTATTTGAGGACGAAGAGAACCCAAGCCTCCGCTTTTATCAGTTGGTTATCCTAGAATATACCAGCCAAAAACAACGACGAGAATTACTATTAGAATTATCATCAAAGTCGCCATAAACTTCCCGAGTTTATTGGGATAGAAAAATTCTCTTTCTCTATGATCCAAAGCCTCGCCTTTTACATGTTTCTCGCCGCATACATCGCAAAGTTTGCTCTTTTCGTTAACTATCTCGAATACCATGATTTTACTTCTCTAATATCATTAAATCTCTTTCCAGTGTGATTAATCTGTAATGCTAATTAGTGTAAAAGTTGTGCCCAACGCAAGCAGAAACAGGGTTCTCAAGGACGGGGAAGTCTATAGAGTTTACGTTAATTCACCTGCTGCTGACGGAAAAGCAAATAAGGCCCTTATTGACGTCCTCTCCGAGCACTTCAGTGTTAAGAAAAACACCATAAGGATAGTTCGTGGTGAGAAGTCCAAAAATAAGACTGTTGAAATCGATTACTAAGGCAAAAACGAATCCATCGCTCTACTTTTACCTACTTCCTGAAGAAATACCATATTATATTTGATATGAGGAAAAGCACGGCTATTATGCCGGTAACATGAGCAAACGTGTCAAGTGTTCCTGTGTATAAAGCATATAGATAATAGAATCCGGCAATCATGAAGTATATTTTTGCTATCCAGTAAAGTGTCTCTGCAATCATCTTTTCGCCACTAAAGTTATAGAATAAGATTTTAAATAGGATAGAATTATGCTGTAGCCATTAACTCTGCAGTAGGTTCGTCCAGGCTCCAGACCTCTGTCACGTTGTATATCTGGTAAAAATCCATAGTAGTGCCTTCATTCTCTTTGGTAAGTTCACAAACATTCAGCAGTGTAAAGACTAGCTTGAGCTTGCCAAATGTCTTTTCTTCCTGTTTTTTCTTGACTTTTACTAACCGCATCTGATGACCTTCTTGATTATTATTAACCCGGCCGGACGTCCGGGTCAAATTATTTGCAAAAACCGAAGGTTTTTGAAATCCCAGAAAGCTTTGCTCTCTGATGATAAAGGAAGTTGGTTGGCAGATAACCCGATAGCACCTCCAGCGCATACGATCCTCCAGCCACCTTTATTTGGCAGGATTACTATCCGCCTCCCAATCCGTTTCAGGTATCGGATAACGCTGGGAGACTGTTGACATACCGGCGAACAATGGGTTGTTTGAGCAGCTAAGAGGGTAAAACACCAGCAATGTCATTGCCGCTGTTTGCCTCGCCCCGCTCTGTGGTTACTTTTGTACGCCTCTGCCTCAGGTCTCTCTCATTATCTTAACCTGGTTATAGCCCATCTGAAAAGAAATACAATTTCTTTCCAGACCCTTTCCCAAACGAAAAGGAATTCGCTGGCCAATAACTATGTTGTGCTCTTAGGTCAGTGACCGAAGTCAGAGCTGTTCGAGCACATCATATGAAATGCATTTCTGCACTTCTGAAGTAAAGCAAAGTCGGACATCTGTTAGCTTGCGCTAACAGGCCTCTCTGAAGCAAAGCTTCTTTGAAGGCTTCACTGTGCTGTGAAATGCGCACCGAGGGTGCACAGGCTTTTGAGTGCCTGATAACTCTGCATTACTTTCGTACAGCGATGCTGAGCACCGCTGCCATATCAAGGGAATTTGCAAACCCGGAGGTTCGCTTTCCCTTAACTATCAGTATAAGGCAGGACGAACTTCACTAACTTTGGAGCGTTGGTTTATTCGTCCTGTGGATGACATCGATAGTGCGGGTCGATGTCAGTCAGAAAACCGATTGGCCTTCTGACAGCGGAAGATTAACTTCCGATTAACAGGCCGATGCACCTGATACTCTAGGCATCAGGCGTCGTTCCTGGTTAACTATATAGTCCGCCCCAAATTCGCTAGGCGGGCTTTTCCGGGTAAGCATAGATAGTGCTCCGGAAATGGTTTTTTTCTACATCCTATACAATAACCTCGATTCCGAGATCGTTGGATAGTTTGCTCTTCGAAGCCATCATCTTGCCTGCTGCTGTTTTTCCAAGGATGTATGGTGACTTCACACCGGTTATGATGGTTATCACCTGTATCTTCCCTGTAAATTCCGGCAAAATTCTTGCTCCCCACATTACAAGCGCCTCTGGATCCATGTGCTGCGCGACCGTCTCGCCTATTGTGCTGATTTCTTCGAGCTTCATATCGTCGCCACCTATCACTTGGATAAGCGCGCCCGTCGCCCCGGAGTAATCAACGTCAAGGAGAGGATGCGATAGCGCTTTTGTTATAGCTTCCCGTGCGCGGTTCTGAGAGTCACTCTCGCCCACGCCAATGGTTGCTACCCCGCCAGCTCGCATGATGGTCCTTACGTCAGCGTAGTCAAGGTTTACCAGTGATGGCTGTGATATTGTTTCGGTTATGCCCTTTATCATAGTGGCAATTAACCCGTCGGCTATTCCGAATGCTTCTTTCAGNNGCGCCTTCTATCTTGAAAGGTAATGTAACGGCTGCTATGACGATTGCGCCCATTTCTTTGGCAAGATACGCTACAACCGGAGCTGCTCCGGTTCCTGTTCCGCCTCCGAGTCCGCATGTTAGGAAGAGTAGATCGCATCCCTGAAGGCTTTCTCTAATGTCGTTTTTTGACTCTTCAGCTGCTTTCTTGCCGACTTCTGGGAAACCGCCTGCACCCATTCCTCTAGTAAGTTCCCTGCCCAGTAGAATCCGTTTTGTTGCATGTGTTACAGCCAGATGTTTTGCATCCGTGTTAGCCGCTATTGTACCAGCGCCTTCAATGCCCAGTTCTGCGAGCCTGTTGACAGTGTTACAGCCGCCGCCACCGCAGCCTACAACCATGATTCTGGCCTGCTCTACGTGGAAGTTCGCTACTTCGTCGTTTATGTTCATGCTAATTCCTCCATTCTATATTTTGAAAGTATTTTTTACGAATTCGTTTTTATTCAAGCGAATACGTAATCCAGTTCATCTTTTTTTCTGGTATATAAACATTCCGTTACGAAAAAATATAATTTGTTGTCACTGCAGAGAAAGAACTATTAAACTACTTTGTAGGATAGGGAGAATAAGTAAACCACATAGACGTAAAACATGGAAAAACTAACGAAAGGTTTATTAAGGTTGTGTTAATTTTCAGTTTTTCAAGTAGTGTAAGAAAAGTAGGATAAGAAACAAGAAAGGAATTCAGTAAAAATTATTAACTTGCCAGCTAATAGGCAAGAAAAGACAGGTACACACTGGAAAAATTGTTGCTAAAGAAATATGTCTGGCCATTCACAATAAAAATTCAGTACTCAACTGAATGTTTAGAAATAATGAACATGAACAAAAAATTTCATTTTACCTACGTGTATAATCTTTTTGTCAGAAACATTCCAGGCTGGTCGCAGATGTCATTGATTGAAATATTGTATCTTGAAAATTCGGATACAGTGTCCTGAATTTTCGCGTTAAGCACAGTGTCGCTGTAGCCGAGAGTTTTTGCCTTGTCGCATGCGCATAAAACAGCATCGACTATCGCATTATTCTGCTGGTCAGCCGGCTGGGCAAGGCATGTTCTATTGGCCCCGCATAAATCAGAAGTAACAACAACCTGCGTTGTCTTCCAGCATGATTTGCATCCGCCGAGGTTAACGCAATTTTCCGTAAGGCTTGCGCCGAGCCCGAAAAGTATCAGAAGAACTATGGCAACTATTATGATAATAAATCTCGCTTTCATGCTCAGGATACCACCTTAATGATTAGGAAGCAGGTGGTGTCCTGGCATCCCAACCATCGTTAATAATACAACCACCACAAAACTATGGTTGCTGATGATTATGTTTTGTTTTTCGCTGAATTTAAACATAATTTTACAATAAGTAAACAGATTACTTTCGTTTCCGAACGCCATAGCCCTTTAGGGTATGGATGAAGATAAGAGGAAACGAAAGGAGACGCCAGCCGCTTTAGCGGCTGGAGGCTTCACATATGGAATTGCGCGTAGTTACAGCAAATATAATAGAGAAAAAGGGAAAGATTCTTCTAGTTCAGGAAGGTCATAAATATGCCTATGGTTTATGGAATTTTCCTGCAGGAAAATTAGAAGAACAAATAAGCCTTGTTGATAATGCTGTAAAAGAAGCAAAAGAAGAAAGCGGCTATAACGTTAAAGTAAAGGGCGTTGTAGGAATTTACCATCATATGAGCAAAGACAAAAATGTTGTCGTAATTGTGTTCGCATCCTATATGGTAAGCGGTGAGCTACGAAAATCTTCTGATAAAGAAATACTTCAGGCAAAATGGTTCACATATGATGAAATAAAGAAAATGAAAAACACACTACGCGGTAGCTATATATTGACAGCAATTGGTGATTACAAGAAAAAAGGATTTTTGCCTATTAGTACCGTAAAATCTTTACACGTCTAATTCTTTTTATATCAAGAAAAACATAATTCTTCTATGAATCATGAAAAATATCCGAATTATTTTCTTGCAGTTATCGTGCTTTATGGTGTAGTTTTTCTAGCAGGTTTTGGTTACTTCATCGCGCCTATGCTTAGCTCCAGCCTTATCTATATGGATTTTGTTGTGATAACAGTTTTGTTTTTGCTGCCGCTGCCGCTTCTTGCAGTTTATGAAAAAATGAGTCGTTTTCATTTTCTATGGGGAAAAGAAAAGTTTATAAGAATTTTAATAACAGCGCTGACACTAATTGATTTTGTTACTGTATTTTATCTTATGACACTTCTCATGTGAGTAAAGATCTGGCAGATGGATCATTAGACTATTGATTTGGCTGCAGTCGAAATTTAAACAGCTCGATAGAACGTTCCATTCGTAATCAGAAATCGAAGTCCATGTCTTTCTTCTCTTGCTGGGAAAGTTTTTTTCTTATTTCTTCCAAATCGCTCTCAGACAGATGAGCTCGCTGATATGTTATGATTACATTGTCGTTCGGGTAGCGCGGTATGACATGGAAGTGCAAGTGGCTGACAAGCTGTCCCGCGTGTTTGCCGTTGTTCTGCACAACATTGACGCCTATTGCATTCATTTTTTCCATAAGAAGTTCTGAGATTTTTTTGACAACAACTATGGTATCAGAGAGCTCCTCTTCACCCGCTTTTGTTATATCTTCGGCGTGTTTTTTCGGCACAACAAGGACATGACCAGGCGTAGCAGGATTGATATCTAAGAAAGCGATTGTATTCTTGTCATCGTAAACTTTTTTCGACGGTATCTCGCCGCGGACTATCTTGCAAAATAGGCAGTCAGCGCTTTTTATCATGCCGGCTTGTGTTGTCATTTAATCACTAAGATAAATTATTAGTTAATTTTAAAAACACGAAAAAAGTTTTTATTTTTGCTCTGCAATACATCTGACAGCGCTCGAAGCAAGTTTTTTGTGTTCTGGTGTGAGCTTCGACTGTTTCGGATCGGCATTTCCGAATGCAGGCTCTCCTTGGCTTGGCATTACATAGTCTCCTGCATCTCCAAATGTCGTTCCGTTAATGCCAATGATATACCTGTCAGCGCCGTGTGGAAATTCTTCCTGTACATTTGGGAATTTATAATCGCCGACGAAGCGGTTTTTCAGTCTGAATACGACTATATCATCAGCTACCTGTTCTGCTTCAACCATTGCTTGAAAAGGCTTGCCGTTTAGATCTGTTAGTTCCCCTGAACAATAAGCCTTTGCACCCTGCTTGTCCAGCATGGGTTGCTTTATATCTTGTGCATAAACGCGTGGAAATAAAGAAGAAACAAGTGCTGCGGTTGCTAACCCATAACTCAGTTTTTTTCCGAATCTCATATCCTTTCTTTGTTATAAGTTTATTTAACCTTGAATCAAAATTACGAAAAGATTACGAATGTTGTACCGAAGATTATAATCCCAGTGCCATCTTAACATCTTCGCTTGGTTCCCATTTTGGCTCGAAAACAACTTCTATCTCAACACTATTGGCGCCGGCTTCTTTCAGTTTTGATTTTATCATGTCAATGAGGTGCGGGCCATAGGGACAGAAAGGTGTCGTGAATGTCATTTTTATCTTGATATTATCGTCATTTACCTCAACATTATAGATGAGTCCAAGAAACCAGACATTCATATCTAACTCAGGATCATTGCATTGCTTCAAAACTTCGATAACGTCTTCCTTGTTCATAAGAATAACTATCGGTTAACTTAATAAATCGGTTTTTCATAAAAAGTATAGAATCGAGGTTCGCTTTTGTCCTACTTAAGCGCCGCAACCGCCCTGTGGTGCTGCAACTGCTGTTGCATTAATTACCTGACCGCACTCTGCAGGAGGCGAATTGAATCCTAAGCAGATTGCGTTCTGGAATGCATCTGCTGTTCGTGCGCCATTGTATACAACACCGTTTATGACTAGTGTTGGAGATCCACTGACGCTGTATTTGTTAGCTGCTGCTTCGTCAAGCTTCATTAGGTCCATCCCTTCCTGACCCTTTGAACATGTGTCTATCTTAGAAGCATCTATACTCTGGTTTTGCGCAGCTGCCTTCCAGCATATGTCAAGTGCTGCTGCGTCGTGTGTTAATGGATAGCAATTCTCGTTTATGTTCATCAAATATGACCAGTATTTGTCTGGATAGTATTTCATTATACAGAGCTGGCGAAGATCTTCCATTGCCTCGTTGGTACCGTGTAGAGACTGTACACTGTCTGCTGTCGTCCCATCGACGCTAGCTATGAATCTTACTTTAATATCAGCCTTGCTACCAATTGCATCTACAACACTTTTCATTGTCTGTTCTGCTTGCACGCCATAAGGACAGAAAGCCATTACAAACAGCTCAGCAGTTGTTTTGTCTTCCTTCGGTATAACCGTCGATGCGGCAGGAGCAGTTTTTTGCGTTTCGTTGAGGAGAAGTGGCTGAGAAACAAACAGTATAGTTCCGTCCTTATCACAGTAAACAGCCAGTTTGTTGTCCTGATAAAGCGTGTTAATTTTGTAAAGGCCGCCCAGGTCTTCCGTTGAAACTAATGTTGCTGATTCACCTGCCTGGACAAGATTTTCATTAATGTATTTTATTACGCGCTCACCCGCTACGTTGGCAGAAACACCATCCGAAGCAGGAGTTTTCATTCCAAAGAATAATCCGCCGGCAATGATTCCTAATACAAATATTATTATTAGAGAAGAAGCATACTTTATGGTCGATTTCTTTATGGTTACATCTTCTTTTGCTGTTGGATTGGTTTCATTTGGCTTCATGAGTTTCGATTATCTTATATCATGAAGACTTAAAAAGCATTGACTTTATGTATGATTATGCACTCGATTGACATAGATGTACAGGATAAAAATATAGTCGTTGTTTTTGCGCGTCCATGCGCGAGGAAGATGTAACAATAGATGTCGAAGGCGATACATTAAGGGTCGTGGCAAACAGCAGCAAAGTGACTGACAACAGCAAGGACGGAAATATTGACATTGCTGTGGATTCTGTATATTATGATAAAACTGCCGCGCTTCCGGAAAAAGCTGACATGAAGAACATGAGGGCAACTTTTTTTGCAGGACTGCTGAAAATAATTATACCCAGAATAAAATTAAAAAAAAGCCACCGGGAAGAGTATGAAATTTTAGTATAAGTAGTGGCTACGTTTGTTTGTGTCATTTCAAACCAAGACTATTCGTAATGGCTTCATCAACTTCCCTCATTTTTTGTGACGTGAGCTTGCCATAGTTTTTGATTATTCTTGATTTGTCTATAGTTCTGATTTGATTCAGAAGTATTGTTGAATTTTCTTTGAGAGGTGAATTTGTTTTGTCTATTTCGACATTTGTTGGAAATTGCTGTGAAAATAACTTAGATGTTATTGGCGCAACAATAGTGGTAGGGCTGTATTCATTACCGATGTCATTCTGAATGACAAGAGCTGGTCTTGTTTTGCCCTGCTCTGATCCAACAACAGGATCAAGGCTTACTAAAACAATATCCCCCCGCTTTATGACGGCCATTTGATATCAGCTTTTTCCCATTCTTTGTTTATTTTTTTACTTTCATTGGCCATTTCTAAGTAACCTTCCTTCATAAGTCTTGTCCTTTCCCGGTCATTTTTCTTTTCTACTGTAAGAATAAGCTCGTCATCCG
>DUFR01000013.1 GCA_013331845.1 Candidatus Aenigmatarchaeota archaeon
TCCGCTGGTCACCGCTTCGCTATAGACCAGCGGTATTTGTCTGGTTCGGCAAAAAGCTTCTCAGGCTGATCTCCTTTCGGCCCACTCCCTGATTCTTCACGTAATTTCTGATTACTTCAGGTTCTCTTCCAACACTGTCCCAGTACGCCTGTCCTCCCCAGAATCCAGACCCCCAGAAATACCTTTTCTTGACTTGCGGAAATTCTGCTAGAAGTTTTCGGCCAGAATTTCCTTTGAACCATTTGTCAACGTCACACGGATTGTGCGAACGTGTCATGCGAATATCCATGTGCACATGATCGCCGTCAAACCCAATTTCGATGATTGTGATGC
The DNA here is from genome assembly GCA_013331845.1 of Candidatus Aenigmatarchaeota archaeon. Lineage (GTDB taxonomy): Archaea > Aenigmatarchaeota > Aenigmatarchaeia > GW2011-AR5 > GW2011-AR5 > GW2011-AR5 > GW2011-AR5 sp10154u. The sequence continues at coordinate 334 of DUFR01000013.1, forward strand.
CGTGCAGCGCTGCCACCTCGTAGAAAATTTTCTGGCAGCGCGCTTTGACTTCAGGTATGTCAAAGACCTCGTGACAGTACTTGACCTTGTAGCTTACGTGAAACTCCAGCCGATAAACGCTAGAGCTACCTCTATCGAATTCCATGAAATCACCTTTTTATGTTTAGAAAAAGAACATAGCATTGGCTAATCGAGACAGCCACGTTCTTTTGCAGCCTGGGGCTGCTTTTATTATTTATGTCTGGTTAGAGAAATAACTCCGTACAACGATGGGGCTGAACCCCCACCAGTCACGCTTCGCTAGACTGGTGGAAATAATCATTTATAGAAAAAGGCAATCTTATAACGCCTTCAATAGTAGTTGCCGAGATTGTAAATAAATTCAGCTGTGAAGGGAAGCCCTATGCAGAATTTGTTCAATTCCTAAAATTGAGAAGCGAAATAGTTCCGGTGGACTCGGATGTAGCAGAGGAAGCGGGCAATCTAAGAACGCGATTCAGCAAAAATAAAATTAGTATGGCAGATGCGATAATAATGGCGGTTGCAAAAATCAGGAACCTTAAGATTGTAAGCGGCGATGAGTATTTTAGAAATTTGAAAAATGTTATAATGATAAAATAATTTTAGCTCTTTTTGCCCTTTATCATCCTGTAGGTGCCGAATTCCCATGTTACTACTTCATCGCCTTCTACCAGTTGTCCCTTAAACTCCTCGGGTATAACTACCTCATAGTTTGTATAGTCAACCAGATCCATTAGTTGTGCGTGGTCGCCGGACAAAGAAAGAATCTGCGCAGTCTTCTTCTCTATTATAGGTATATCCATCTTTGTGTCTCCGGGGTGAACTATGATTTTTTTGATATCCCCGAAAAGCCCGCTGGCAAACAGGCGTGCCTTGGAAGCGCCATGCTTGCCTGACTTGGATTTCTGCACCTTGTCCACGCGGAAAGGCACGTCATCTATAAGCACATAAGAACCCGACTTGAGGTTTTTGATTTCTGTTTGTCTTTTTTCCATTATTATCACCTAACCATTAAATTAGAACTATATAAATTTTACTTATTCCCTTTTCTCGGTCACGAACTTGATATCTTCTTCCATGAGCGTTTTGCGACCGGCAAAGCGGCTCGCTTTTACTGCCTTTTCAGCCATTTCAAGGCCGAGTTCCTCTATGACCTCGCGCGTCTCTTCAAGCGCCTCCCGGGAAATCCTCTTTACGCCGTATTTCTTGGCGATTCGCTCGAAAGCAAGAAGTGAAAGCATAGAACTAATTGTTTGTCAGATTATAAATATCTGCGACCTAAAAGTCGTAGTATTTTTGCATAAATGCAATAATAGTATTANNTAGATAGCATTTAGTGCAATAAAAGCTAAAATTTATCTTCTGACGTTCTTCGGCAGCTTCATAGTAGTCGCAATGAGCAGGCCAAATATCAGCACAAACCAGAATGATATGAATCTATCAATCAAAAGTCCGCCAGCTGCAGCGCCGCTTGTGACTCCAAGCATCACAAAAGCGCCGGCTCCGAAAAGTTCAACAAGTCCAAGTGATCCGGGCAGCCATGGTATAAGGTAAAGGACAAGTATGACAGACCAGACAATAACAACAACGTCCCATGGCAGGAAAACGCCTATGGCAGCAAAAACAAGCCACATACGACAAAACTCAAGAATCTTTGTCACGAAAGAAATTCCAAAAGCCGAGGCAATGATACTTTTGTCTTTTATCAGAACCTGAAATGCGTTATAGAAAAGTCTAGCATAGTCCCTCTTTTTCACATGCGCAAACTTTGAAATCTTGCGACTGGCAAACCTGACAAGTTTTCTCATCCATCTAGGGTTAAGGAGCAGTTTAAGCAGCCCCACAATTATAACAGCTACTACAACGAGGAAAACTATGAACGACGACGAGAGCGCTGCTGGCAGCTCCCTTGCGTATAGCATGAAAATGATGAAAACCATCAAAAGTGAAGAGGCCAGTTCAGCCAGCGTATCAACAGCTATTACTGCAGTCGCCTCCGAACCATCCATTTTTTTCTTCTTGAGCAGATATATCTTGAGGGGTTCGCCGCCTATCTTGGCTATCGGCGTCAGCATGCTTATTGCCATGCCACTCAGGGTTATTTTGAAAGCGTCAATAAATCCGATATGATAGTGCTTTCTTGCTATGAGCACAAGCCTGCCAGCTAACAACAGCAAAATTGCCGCCTGAATAATTACGGCAGCAGCTATGTACCATGCGTTTGCGGTAAAAATAACATTTAGAACCTCGTTGACACCGAAAAACGCCACAACACCTGCGATAAGAACTATACCTATTGCAAACAGTAATGCTGTTATCATACATTCTCTTTGGAAGCAGCTTATAAGAAATTGTGTGCTGCGCCAATGATGACAATTCATTAACCCATAAGCGCCTAAATTAACGCAATAACAATCTATTAACCTACGAATTCCATTTTTAAAAAGCTTTATAAATACCGCCTATAAAAACATGAAAATCTTTAAATACTTTACTGCTGAAAGTAAAGGTTTATGCCTGTAACACTAAATGTTACTTCAACTGAGTGATAAATTATATTCTGTATGTCTTCAAAATAAAAACATGCGTCTCATGAGACTGTGGTGATAAAAATGTTAGAAAAATGTCCTGAATGTGGTTCCAAACACTTCTACCGCGACCCTGAAAAAGCAGAAAAAGTTTGTGCAAAATGTGGTCTCGTCCTAGAAGAGTCTATGGTAGATACCGGTCAGGAATGGCGCGCCTTTGATCACGACCAGAAAGTCAAAAGAGCAAGAACAGGCGCTCCTCTTACACATAAGCGTCATGATAAGGGTCTTACCACAGAGATAGGTAAAGGTACTACTGAATTGTTCAAAGTTCCGGCTAAAAAGCGTTCACAGTTCTTCCGCATAAGAAAATGGCAAAAAAGGCTCCTGACAAGCAAAGACCGCAACATGTCTTTCGCGCTCAGCGAGCTCCAGAGATTGATTAGCTTCCTAGGTCTTCCGAAGACGTTGCACGAGGAAGTTGCAAAGCTCTACGAAAAGGCATTGCAGAAGAGCCTTGTTCGTGGCCGCTCAATCGAGTCAATAATTGCTGCTCTTGTTTATTCCCTTTCGCGCGAGTATGAAACACCACGCACACTGACGGAAATCTCGCAAGCAAGTGGTATAGGCAAGAGAGAACTGGGTCGCACCTATCGTTATATTTCTCGCAAGCTGGACATAAGAATTTTGCCTGCCAGAGCAGAGAGTTACATACCGAGATTCAGCTCTATGTTAAAACTATCAGACAGAACACAGATGCGCGCAATAAAGATACTCAAGACAGCTAAGGAAAAAGATGTTATCAGCGGCAAGGGTCCTTGTGGCTGCGCTGCTGCTGCTATTTACATTGCCTCCGTATTGGAAGGTGAAAGAAAGACACAGCGGGAAGTAGCTGACGTCGTTGGTGTAACAGAAGTCACCATACGCAACCGCTATAAGGAAATGGCCGAAGCCCTTGACATAGAAGAAGAAGTAGAAAAGAAGGCTAAGGAAGAAGAAGTTGCTTAGGTGTAAAAAATGGCACATCTGCACAAAGACGTAAAAGCACCAAGTTATCTTTCCGGTGTTGTGATAGCTGTATCAGATGCAAGAACATTGGTAAAAGACTTTGTAGCTCTCTATAGCGACAGGCCCGAAGGTGAACAAATCGCCTATGGGTTTGTTGACGTTTTGGATTTTAACAGAATTGATGTGGCCAAAGACGGCAAGCCTATAGCACGGATAGAAGTTCATCACGATAGGGAAGACATAGAAACATTTTCACATAGTGAAGAACAAAGATTTTTAGAAGAGGCAAAAAGGCACGGCTATAGAAAAGTATAATTGGTCATTCTAAGATTCTGACATCGTCTATTTCGCCATCACCATCATTGTCAAGACCCTCGACAATAAGATAATTTCTTTTTTCAACCAAATCAAAGTTTTTTATGAAAGCTATAACAGCCGCCTTTGTGCCGCTGTATCTTTTGCCTGCTATTACAATTATTCTCTTTCCTTTGCTGAATGGATTATCGGTTTTGGCAATGAACCCACACTCGTCTTCCTTGTAAACCTTTTTTCTGGACATTATATTTTTCTTTGCATCAAACCTTACAGACAGTTTATCATTGACCATCTTAGTAACTTTATTGGTAACAGGACCGCCGATTACTATCAAATTGCCGGAGAGGTCGTGGCTGTGAACGTCTTTGTCTTCTAAAACAGACAAGGCTTCAACTTTATTCAGAAATGTTCCAAGGAATAAAGCAAGATCCACGGCAAAGGTCACGTCCCTGCTTCTTGCCTTCTCAGGTCCGTGAGGGTTAGGAGAGCCGATAATTATCTTTGCGTCAAGCATTCCGTTATGTATGAAGGGCTCCATATCTACCGTATGAGGCACGCGCTTGACCTCATAAAAATTTCCAAACTTCATGAAAAATGCCGGGCTGCTGAGAGCGTATATTTTTGCCAGAGCACCGCCCCTTTCTTCTTTCCTTACAAGAGTTATGTATCCTTTTTTCTCCAGCTGCCGGATATGATAATATACTTTCTGCTCCTCCAGACGCAGCTGGTTAGCAATATCCTTTGGATAGCTCTCCCGCTCTGCCAAAATCTTCATTATCCGCAAGGCTATTCCAGAAAACAGCTGTTTCTCCGCTGCATCTATAGAGAAAAGCCTTCCATGTTCTTCCTTTATTACGTGCATACTTACCACTAAGAATATTATCTTAGTACTACTAAAAATCTTTTAATAGTCATATTTAAGCATTTGTCTGAAAGAAAGGTTGTATGAAAGCCGTAGTCATAGCCGCTGGCAAGGGCACAAGAATGCAACCTCTCACATTAACAACAAGTAAGGGAATGCTGCCTGTTGCTAACAAGCCTATACTTCAATGGACCTGCGAATTTCTTGATTTCTGTGATGAGATAATAATAATTGTAAATGAAAATCAACGTGACATAATAAGTCACTTCCTTAACAACAAAAAAATCCAACTTCGTTTTCAGGACGAGCCCCTGGGAACTGGACATGCTCTGCTTCAGGCAGAAGGGATAAAGGGAAAATTCATAGTGATGTATGGTGACGACGTCTACGGAAAAGAAGACATAGAAAACATCTCCAAGTTAAACGAGAATGCTATGAGCTCCTTTTCTTCAGAAAACCCTAAAATATATGGCGTAATAGAAACCAAAGACGAATGGGTCGTGGACCTCGAGGAAAAACCAAATCTTCCAAAAACCAGCTTAGTGAATTGTGGCCTCTATTTATTTGACGAAAATATTTTTTCCTACCTGAAGAAAATTCCTATTTCGCCGAGAGGCGAATATGAGCTGACAGATGCCATAAAAGCTATGCTGGCAGATGGTGTGAAAATAAGAAACCACAATGTCAGTGTATGGATTCCACTGTCATATCCGTGGAACATACTCGATGCTAACAAATATCTGCTTGACAAATACGGGGAAAAAATTCACCCTTCCGTCGAGCTGCGGCCTGGGGCTGTTATAGAGGAACCTGTAGCTATAGACGCTGGAAGCGTTATCGGGCCTAACTGTTATGTAAGAAAGTATTCTTCCATAGGAAAAAACTGTAAAGTTGGCCAGGCTGTAGAAATAAAAAACTCCATTGTAATGGACAACTCCTTTGTCTCACACCTCTCGTATGTAGGCGACTCAATAATAGGACGTAACTGCAACGTAGGTGGCGGAACACTCTTCACTAATCTGAGATTAGATGACAAGAATGTAAAAATGGAAATCAACGGCGTTCGTGTTGACAGCGGCCGCAGGAAGCTGGGTGGTATTGTGGGTGATAATGTAAAAATTGGTGCGCGTGTCACTATAATGCCTGGCAAGCGCATATGGCCAGACATAATGGTACCGGCTTGCATGACCGTAAACGAAGACATAAAGACAGAAATACCGCTTAGTAGCTTTCGACAGAAGAGTAGTGAATAAATATGTTACAAGAGGTTTGTTCATACACAGTGGGCTTAAATAATTTTACATATATAGATTTGAAAATGAAATTTAATATATTAGATTTAATAAATCGGGATCGATTTTATGCAACAATTTCTGATAATTTACGGGAAGAAATTAAATCTAAAATAATATACCTAAAGAAAAAAGATATCATAGAAAAAAACAACATTTCTAGATCAACTCTAAAACGAATTCTTACTATTAAAAATTATTGGGCTAACATAACGACTATATTTACATTGTGCGAGAATTTGAAAATTGACTCTGAATATGTAAGAAAAAATATAGAAAAGATAAAAACAAAGGACTCATTCTCTACATCTACAAAATTTATTACAATAAACGAAGAACTAGCAAGAGTCACCGGACATTTATTATGTGATGGTGGAATACATATTAACGAAAAAGAGGGTAAACTTAGAATTTTTTATGTTAATAATAATTCAAAACTTTTACATTCTTTCAGAGAAGATGTAAAATCTATATTTCCTGGTGTCAAAATTTACTATAGAAAACGTGAAGATAGGGGAGATGAATTGTGGTTACCGACAACAATAGGAAGTATTTTATTTAGTCTATTTGATATGTATAACTGTAAATTTAGAAGAGTACCGAAATTTATTTTCAACGCTAAATATAATGAAAAATGTGCTTTTTTGCAAGCGGTTTTTGACGATGAAGGAACAATAAGTGTAGAAAAATACAACATTGTTCTTTCGGTCCACAACAAAGAACTTTTAACAGATTTTAGAAACATTTTACAACATATAGGAATCAATTCAAGTCAAATAAAATTAATAGTGCCTAAAAATAGATCAAGAATGTACAGATTCAGTATATATGGAAAAAACAATATATTAAAATTTAATGAACTAGTAAGCTCTTCACATTCTTTGAAATTGAAGAAGTTAAAATTATTGGTTTCGAAATACTGTGGTTAAAATGTGTGGTATCATAGGAATGGTCTGTAAAGAGAAGTTTGAAAGTAACGATGTAATAAAAATGTTAAAGCGCCTTGAATACAGGGGTTATGATTCATTTGGCATTGCAACAGATTCTGGCTTATTTGAGAAAGAGATCGGAGAAATAAAAGCTGTCCAAAATAATTTCTGCAAACAGGCAATTTCACACACTCGTTGGAGCACTCATGGCAGAGTGACAAAAGCAAATGCACACCCCCACAAAGATTGCACAGGAAATATAACTATCGTCCACAACGGTATAATTGAAAACTATCTGGAACTAAAAAAGCAGTTGCCAAAGCACGTATTTGTTAGCGAGACAGACACAGAAGTTATTGCTCATTATCTTGAAGAAAAAACTAGGACAAAACCAATTCGCGATGCAATAACCGATTTCATGAAAGATGCCCAGGGAACATTTTCCGTAGTTGTCATGATAAAAGGCGACGAAAATCTTTACGCATTTAAGCGCGGCTCGCCGCTCTCACTAGGCTTGATGAAAGATGGTCATGTCATAGCCAGTGACATTTACGCCTTTTCCGACAAGACTGACAAAGCCATATTTTTCAACGAGGATGAATTTGCGATTGTTACTGAAAAAGATTACGAATTTTACAGGCTTATTGGAAACACACTAAACCCCGTTACCAAGGATATAATAACGGTCAAGTGGTCGGGCTGCGAAGAGAAAAAGAACTTTAATCACTATATGATTAAAGAAATTTATGAAGAACCCGCCGTTGTAGAACGTTTAATTAATTCCTTGAATACAGAGCAAAACTCAGACTTAGAAAAGATGAAGAAATTGATGACAGAAGCAAAGCGCATTGTTTTCGTGGCATCTGGCACGTCCTATCACGCAACGCTTCTTGGAGTCTATTTTTTGAACAAAGTTGGTGTAGAAGCCCATGCCATAATAGCCAGCGAGTTCCGAAATTTCTATCTGGTAGACAAAGAAACGCTGATAGTAGCCGTTACGCAGTCTGGAGAAACAATGGATGTAATAGAAGCCCTGCATGGTATGAAGGACAAAGGAGCAAAAATCGCTTCCCTTGTTAATGTGCCATACTCAACAATCCAGAGAATGAGCAACGTCTCAATAAACATCGAGGCAGGCCAGGAAATATGCGTAGCTGCGACAAAATCTTTTGTAAATCAAGTAGTTTGCCTAGCCTATTTAGCTTCTATGTTCGAAAAGAAAAACTCCGTGGAACAAGTTTCAAAAAGCATAAAACACATTTTCAGCCAGGAAGAAAAGATAAAACAGATAGCGAAGTCGCTGGCAAAGCATGATGACATCTATGTCATTGGTCGTGGTTTTCTTTATCCCATAGCCCGTGAGATTGCTTTGAAGATAAAAGAAATATCTTATATTCATGCAGAAGGTATGATGGGTGGAGAACTGAAGCATGGCACTCTAGCACTGATTGAAGAAGGCACGCCTGTTCTTGTCCTGATGGGTGGAAAAAACGAAATCGTATCCAATGCCATGGAAGTAAAAGCAAGGGGCGGAAGAATAATAGAAATAGGTGGGAATGGTGTCATGGGTGAATTCATTAGTATAGATGCGGAAGACAAATTATCATCTGCTTTGAGCGCTGCTGTGATCGGCCAGCTACTAACGTACTACATTGCTCTAGAGAAAGGTCTGCCAATTGACAAGCCTAGAAACCTTGCGAAAGTTTGCACAACGAAGTAGATATTTACTACTTAAAGCGTATAAAATTAGTGAAGTAAAATGCCTGACGAAAATAATGCTGAAATATTTTATTACCAATGCATGCTCTGTGGTCACAAGCTGGAATCAAACATAGTTACGGAAGACTGCCCCAAATGCAATTCCACTTCCTCGCTAGCTAAAATCAGCGACTGGAGATTTTTCTAGAAGACACTTTTAGCAAACTCGTCCTTGTCAAGATAGTTTTTCATGTAGTATTTTATCGAATCGTCTACGCAGCTCATTCCCTTCGGCTCTATTTTTTCAAAATTTTTCTTTATCCATTCTGCAGCTTCGTCTTCGCTACCCACAATTGCATCGCAAGTGCCTAACACAAAGGGGTGGACAAAGTCGACGATGCGCCCGAAATCATTGAAGCTATTGTTGACGAACTTGCCGCCCTCTTTGGCAATGCCGAGAAGCGGCTTTTTGAAATATTTTGCAATGAGCATCTCCTGCGAACCGCCAACACTTATGTCATCAGTGAGATTAACAATAACCAGATCACTGTTTTTGATGAAAAAAGAATCCCGGCCAAAAACCATTTGCGGGTCGAACGGAAGCGCCTTTCTTGTGGTAGGGTCAAGATTTATTATCTTGAAGCCGCTTTTTTCCTCTAGTTGTTTGCAGAATTCGTCCCTCCAGAAGCTTGTTCCCATGCTAGAGTCTGGACTCACTTTTCCTGCTATATAGACTTTTATCGGCTTCATATTTTCATCTTCTCTTTTATCATCGGAGTTATTTGCTTTCGCATTATAATACCCTTTCTTCTTGTTGTTCCATTTACAAATTTAATATTAAGTGTAGATGATATAAGATCTTCTGTTTCCCTGTCTATTGTTACAAATATGTTGAAGCCTTCTTCAATGTCAATACATGTCAAGAAAATCAGGTCCTGAGCACGCTCCTTCTTGATTTCGCCAAGTATTTTTCTTATCTCCGTCATGTTATCTTTCATAAATTTTTCAGCATTCACAATCTCAAGCTGGGCTATTCCGAAGTTTTTTCCATTTAGCACCAGATCTGAAAAATCATCCTCTATAATTTTTTTGAGTGACTTGTTAAATTTTGACTTATGCAAAAACATTTTGTGCACAAAATTCTTTGGCATCTTTGCCTGTTTGCTAAGCCATTTATACATTTTCTTGTCTTTTTCTGTTGTAATTCCCTTGAAATTTATTGTGTTTGAAATTATTGCAGATATGAGGAATAATGCAGATTCCTTTGATATAGGGATTTTTTCATTATAAAACTTCTCGGCAATCAAAGTTGCTGCTGCGCCTACAAGTTCTATCTGAGCCTTGGCGTTAGGAAACTTATCGATAGTATTGAACTTTCTGTGGTCGATTATCTCTATAACGTTTTTTGTGTTTATTTTTGGTGATATGCCATATACATCGCTCGCGTCGACCAGAATTATTTTTTGGCTGCCTAGAA
>DUFR01000001.1 GCA_013331845.1 Candidatus Aenigmatarchaeota archaeon
GCTGAGCCGTTTATAAGAAGTCCGCTTGCATTGATGACGCCGTTCACGTCTAATTTGAACGTCGGATTCGCCGTCCCGATGCCGACGTTGTCCGTTAGTGTTGACGGATAAATATTTCCAGACACTCTGTCCCATCCTGTGCCCGTCCCTTCCCGTATTGAAAACATCAGGTTGCCTTCTTCCGAGACGCGCGCAGGCATCAGCTGGCTCTGGTTGCTTGCGTTAGCGCCATAGAGTATGGAAATATTTGAGTTGCCGATGCCTGTCAAGTTTTCAGCATTGCCGAAAAGGCCGNNCCGCCGGATGGAACAAGAAATATGTTGCCCGCGCTTGTCACATTAAGCAACGTCACCGTGCCGTTCTCTATCGCAAAATCCTTTGCGTATACAGGCAGCGCAAATAATAAAATAGCTATGAGCAATAGTTTTTTCATTCAAGCGTCCCCCGTAGTGTGGAAGAATTAAGTCGTGACCACACTATTATATTTTGTCTGTATTTTAAAATAATTTTTTTTGTCATAAAATTATACTCCCAAACGAATTATCACATCTCCGCCAGATGTTACGCGCATCGAGGTGCCTGTCGAGGTAATATTGGCACTGCCGGCAACTTCCAGCTTCGCCGTTGGCGTTGTCGTCCCGATGCCGATATTACCTGATGATGCGTTGACAAAGAATTTTCCGCTGTTGACATTCACGCTATATGCCGTTGACGTTGTAGCAGAATCATTGGACCATCCTGCTCCTGTAGAACCGCCGCCGCCTACATCAGTGCCGCATGCAATCGATAGTACGCCGTTTGTCAATGTAACGTTGGTGACCTTGTCAGTGCCAGAACACACCGACGAACCTACTGTCAGATTAAGCTTTTGGCCGAGCCGTGCATTCAGGGTCGTGTTGTCTGCTGATTGCCGAGCAGCTACACCAGCACCGTTTATGTAAACCTCGTTGCTCACGTATGCGTTTGCAAATCTGTTGCCAGAGGAGCCCAAATCAAATATGGCATCAAACGCCGGTCTTATGGTTCCGTTGACATTGAGGTTTGTAATATTAACATTTGAAATATTTCCTAGAATGTATAGCGATCCATTCGCCCAGATATTACCACTGGTCTGTAGTGTTATTCCGCCTGATGTCAGACCACCACCAACAGTAACATCGCCGGTAAATGCCGCGCCAGATAATTTTGCGTAAGTATTTGCAATGGTTGTGTTGTCGCTTGATTGTGATGTAATCCTGTTCGACAACGTCGCGTTGTCTGCTGATTGCTGTGTACTAATGCTGCTAATCCAGTTATTCTGTGTGGTGTTGTCGCTTGATTGTTTTGTTGTTAGTGTAGAAATATCATTGGTATTTATTGTTATTTTGTTACCAAGTGTCGTGTTGTCTGCTGNNTTTGTTTGAAGGTTTGTGATACTTGTTTCATCAGTTCCGAGTCTGTTTGATAATGTCGCGTTGTCCGAGCTTTGCCTTGCCTTTATCGGAACGCCTGCTATTGTTACATCATTGCTCACGTATGCGTTCGCGAATCTGTTTGTGTCTGATCCCAAATCATACGTGGCGTCCAGTGCCGGTCTTATGGTTCCGTTAACGTTAAGGTTGGTAACATTAACATTCGTGATGTTCTCCGTCACATAAAGCGTTCCGTTTATCCACACATCTCCGCTCCTGGTTATCGTTGCGCCGCCGCTGCCGAACCCGCCACCGACTGCCACGTTACCGTTGACATCCAGCTTTGCTGAAGGTGTTATCGTTCCTATCCCAACGTTGGTACCACTCTGATAAATTACAGAATTGCTTAGCGTAGTGGCGTTTCCGAAATAAGGCACATAGCCCGTGGAGCCGTTGCTTGAAACATTTGCATTAGTTGAAACGCCGCTGAGCTGCGAGCCGTCGCCAATGAAAGATGTTGCCGTTACTGTTCCCTGGACATCCAAAGCGGTGTTGGGGTCTGTTTTTCCGATGCCCACTTTGCCGTCTGATGTTATCCTCATCCTGTCCGCGCCATTGGTGAAGAAAGCGAGAGGATGATTTTTCCCTGTTCCGATGCTCACTCCAGCTGCGTTGTCGCCGGCGAGCGTGCCAAGATAAACGCCGAATGAACCCGAGCCTGAAGACGTGCCATTTGTGACATTAAGTACAGTCATGCCGCTGCTCGATGAGCCCTGAACTATCATGGACTTTCCATAGGACGTGCTGAGCGTCGGCCCTGCTGGATTATCAAAGAGGAAGGCAAATTCATTTACGCCTGAGCTTCCGGAGCCGCCCCTCATCCTTAGCGCATAATTGCCCCACAATTCCATGACGACGTTTGAAGACGCATAATAATTTGTGTAATTGTAACGCGGGTCGTTCATGTATCTCGTGTCAAGAGTACCCCATCCAGGGTCAGCACCATAGGAAAACTCTATCTGCCTTGTTCTTACTGCCTGGTCAACTGTAAGCGTGCCGCCCCTGCCATAGCCTGTTCGTTGCAATCGCAAGCCGCCGTATATTGTCTGGTCTCCGGTTTGTGTTATTGGTGCGTCCTGATATTCGCCCAGCACACCACCGGTGTTTAGCTGGGCAGAGTCAAAATATGCAGTGCTGCCACCAATGGCATCAAGCTCGACCTTGATGTAATCTGATGTTGTCAGTGTCGCTTTCGTGCTGAACTGGCCCTTCAGAAGTTTCCAGCCAGACACGGTTGACTGCTGCATTGTAAAGCTGGAAAGAAGTCCGCTTCCTGTGACATTCAGTCGCGCAGTTGTGCCGCCAATCGCCTTTACCCATACTCCAATGCTGTAGTTCTTGTTTGGCTGCAGCTGGTTTGAATATAGTGTTTGCGTAATCTTGCCTGTTGGATTGAGTTGCAGTGAATTGTATCCCTGGTAAATATCATTGCCGATTGTATAACTGCTGGGCGCATACCAGTATACGTTGGACGAGCTGCCTTCGTATGACCAGCCGTCAGGCGCAAATCCGCCGTAGGAGCCGCCGCTGAATGCTCCCGCACCGCTGAATGATTCAAAGCCGCCGTTCTTTATCATGTTGGAGAAGTCCTGGGTTATCATGCCGCCTGAAAACGAAAAAGCCTGGCTGCTTGGATCAAAGGACAGCTGCTGCGAGGTGCTGCCTGGTCTTCCGAAGCTGATGAAGGCAGGACTGCTGCCCAGAATGCTCAGCGACCCGTTTACCTCAACGCCACTGGTGAATGATATCGGATTTGTTACATTGGTATAATTATAAATTATAGAAGCCTGCCTTGAAAGATTGTCCGGCTGTGTAATATCATAGAAAGTTATTCCCGGAGAAGATGCAGCCACCTGTAGCGGCGCACTAAAGACAAATTTTCCGTGCGAGCCCCGTGTTTCGTCGAAAGTTATGTTCTCGCCGCCCGAACTTGAATAACCGAGAATTATTGTGCCGTTCGACCTGCCTGTTTGTTGTTTGACGATATAAACATCGCCTGTTATGTTGATGCGCCCGAGCGTCTGGTCAGCGAAGAGCAGCGTGGTGCCGACAGAAAAGTTTTTCAATACAGTTAGATTGTTTGTCACGAAAAGATTTGTCGCATTGGCGCTGGAGAATGAAATGCTGCCAGTTTTCAGCACATCCGTAAGCAGCGAGCCATTGCCCACAAAGTATTGCGCTGTCACATTATTATTGAGAACATTGAGATTTCCTGATTTGTCTATATATGCGATGACATTTCCAGAAGCATCCTGCCATTCTGTCAGGTTAGAGGTTTGTGATGCGATTGATTTTATTATGAACGTCGGTGTTGTAGTGCTGGATGCCATAGCAAGTTCAGATATGTTTGCCCGGAACGCGTAAGGCACTGTGCCAATCTGATAGCGCGGTGAAAGCGTCTCGCCGTTGGCTGCTATGTCAAGAAAATAGTTCTGGCTGAATGTTGTATTGATGGGATTGACGCTGCCGAGCAGCGTTGAGAAGATGCCGCCTGTTACTGTAACAAGCTTGTTTTCCTGCCACACAAGAGCGCCGCCGCTGGTCTGGGTATATATTGCAAATGTCATGTTGAATTCGCCTGCCTGAGGATTGTTGTTGTTATCCGTAAGTTTGCCCTGGAAATCTATGAGCGTGGGAATTGCATAAGCGGGTAAAGCGAGTACAGCCAGAGCAATCAATGTCTTGAGTAAGACTGGCACTGATGTTATTTTCTTAGCACTCATTTTTTCTTCACCAGTTTCATTTTTAGCATTCAAGAAAGAAGTTAGTTGTATCATGATTTCGCCCTCCGGACTAACTTCATGTTGCCGTAGATAGTGATGTCTACTTTGTTTTCAGCTTTGAGAATGTAACAGTACTTAGAAGCCGTAGTGACGCATACCCCTGCGTGTTTCGCCACCTCATAAATTGGCGTGGCATCGCTGCCTATTGAAGACAAGACCCTTTCCTTTAGCTCCAAATGTTTCCCGCCTCTCTGTGCCCGCACTTTTTACTAATTGTAATTGTTTCGACTCACTATATATAGTTAATCTTAATCGTTAAGGCTAGAAATTAGGGTTAACAAGAAGCTTGGAGAATTTTCATACAGACGCTAGGCAAAAAATTGAAAAGAACCGTCCTTGCGATTGAATTTCATATTCGTATGATGATTATCGCCGTAGACGTATACAGATGTCACCGTATACGTCAGCTAGGGTTATTGTGAATTCACAATAACCCTCACGGCGATAATCATACTTTAATGAAATTCAATCGGCCTTGCCTTTAGTATCAGCTATTTATTTGGGCCAAAATAATACCTATACATGAACCGCATAAGACGGGTTGTGTTGGTAACAACATTATTCCTTGTATTTTTTGCCGTGGGTAATGCAACACCGGTGCTTTTTGACCAGCTTCCGAAGAACAACAGCTACTTTGGACGCGGCTCTGTTTATTTTTACGTGAATATAACCAGCACCGGTCTTGACACGAACAATGTCTGGCTATCACTTACATCAGAAGACGCGTATCTGAACAATGAATCATGGGACAACTACACCATGCAGTGCAGCCAGTACGCAACAGACAACTGGCTGTGCACAAAATCCGTTTCCTTTTCAATAGCAGGCAGCGACACGCTGGAATTCTTTTACTTCACAGCAAAGGATACAGACTATGGAAATCTGGGAAACTCGACAAGCCCTCTGAGATTCAAGATAGACCGCACCCCGCCAGAGATATCATTTATTCACCCAAAGAATTATACCTATGTATTTGGAAACACCTCGATTAATATCAGCGCGACTGACAGCGTTTCCGGTATAAACACGTCATCAGCACAGTTCTCTGCCGCAGGCTCAGTCTGGTCGCCCATGACAAGCCTAACGGGTTACCTTAACACCTATACCTATGCAAACGATCAGATCATAAGTGTAAGAGCACGTGCTGCTGACAACGTTGGCAACTACAACATGAGCGAAGTGAACATTACCATAGATAACGAGATACCGTCGCTCTTAGTGACATCGCCTGTGACAGGCAGCATATTGAATGACGACAAATTATTTTCTGTTAATGTCAGCGACAGGTTTTCCGGCGTCAATACTACCAGGGTCACATATTTTATAAATCAATCCTATCCACTTGTCTGCTCGGGAAATGTTTGCAGCAGCACTGTGAAGACAAAGAACTTCGGAGACGGCGATTACAACATACCATTCACAGTTTACGACAATGCAGGAAATTCCAACTCTTCCATCGTGCTCGTAACCTTCCGCAATTCCCGCCCGTCAGTGATACTAACACCAAAGAACTACGTAAAGGATGACATAACATTCACAGCAGCAATTGTAAGGCCCGGCGGAATAATAACAGCTGTTAATCTTATTGTGAATGCCACCCAGTCACTGAGCACTGCAATGAGTTGCAACCCTGGTTTCACGCAGTGTACTTATCCGTTCAATACAAAAACTTTCACAGACGGAATTTACGACCTGAGGGCATCGGCGAGCAATGTCCTTGGTTACGACATAAAAGACACAGGAACTCTTGTCATAGACAATACAAACCCGGAGATAATAATAGAGAGCGCGAATTATACAAAAGCCATACTGACGATAAACGTAAGGGTAAATGACCCGAATGGCGACAGCCAGAAAGTTTCCTACACAATTTTAGGCGTTCCCAAACTAATGTCCTGCCTGCAGCAAAACGATGTTTTGTATTGCACAAGCCAGTACGATTTCAGCCCGCTGGCTGACGGGCCCTATAACATCACAATAGCAGCGACTGACAGGCTGGATCATGCGACAGTGAAATCAAAAATAATATTTGTTGACAAAAATCCTCCGGAGTTCCGTTCGCTGAAAATAACTCCGCTTAATCCAGGCTTGCCGACAAACGTTTCGCTGGAAGCAGATATCGTAGACCAGGGAAGCGCAGTAAAGTCTGTCTCATCCTCAATAAATAGCCCCACAACAACAGTAAGCACAAACCTTGTTCATACATCTAGCAACTGGACAGCAAGAGTCAGTGCCACAAGCATGGGTGCATACCAGGTAGACCTGACAGCTGTCGATGAAAACGGGAACTCCGTGACGTTCGACAACGTGGGTTATTTCTATCTCGGCCAGCTGTCCTGCGGCGATGGTGTGTGCCAGTCCAGTGAAAATTACTGCCTCTGCCAGATGGACTGCTACGCGCCAACATGTACCACCGGCTCGGTAGACTGCCGCTCAGGAATTCCAACATGCCTGTCAAGTTCGGGTACAGTTACAGGTAGCAGCGCAGCAAACACAACAAGTGCAGCAGGAGGGTCAAGCACAACAAACGCGCCAAGCAGTACAACAGTTCCAGGAAAGAATGTGCCTGACGCAGTCAAAACCAAGGAGACCATCACCGTCAGAGAGCTTGTTGAAACGCTGACTGTGGTAAATCCAGTGCCTACGAGCATAGTAATAGCACTCGTCATTGCTGCTCTGGTATTTTTCAAATTCCGAAAAAACCTCAAGAAAAAAGAAAAAGTAGATTCATTCTTCAGCAAGTAAGAGTAGGTATAGATCAATTTTAGTCTTTGTTAATACTGGTTATACGCGAAAGCAGCCCTGTCCATGCTCTTACTTTCATGTCCTTTTACTTAATAGAAAAAAGTTTTGCCTTTCCGATTTCCCGGCATTTTATAAAACCTTTTGTCTCTAACACGAGGAGATATTTTGACGCCGTGCTCCGATTTATGTTGATCTTCTTAGAAACTTCTTCTATTGTCATGTCCTGTTTTTTAAGGCATTTGAGTATATTTTCTTCTATCATTTTAAGCACCAACAACACGCGTGGCATGCATCTCAATGAAATCCTGGGAAGCGCCAAGGCTGAAAGAAACATCATAGGCGACATTCGCCTGCGTGGCATTCACATACAAATGAATGGAACTGGAGGCAATGTTAATGCCGAACTTTGTAAGTTCTGTGTAGCCGACGCCATAAGCGGTGTTTTGCTTGTCGTTGATAAAAACTCCGCTGCGTGGATAGCTGACATTTATGTCAAGGGCTTTGTTGCGCATAAGGACTATCATGTCTGTTGTGTTGGCAACAACATGGCTTGATGGCGTGCCAAGTTTTTTGACGGCAAAAAGCATTACGCCGTTTTCCAGCACAAGATCCGTGTTGCCGTCCCCGTCTATGTCGCTTTCATAAGCGCTCATGGCTGCGCCGCTTGATATGAGTATGTTGCCTTCCTGTTTGCGCACGCCTGAACTGAACAGGTTTGTGTTCTCCAGCCTTATTTTTATTTTGTTTTCAGCGCCGGACACGACAAGCCGTCCGCTGCGCACATTTACATCAAGTGTGCGCCGGGCGCCTGGCGCCTCGACAAACAGTTGGTTTATGGCCGCATCTATCGACTTCAAAGTCTGTTCTGCCTCGTTGAAAGCCTGAAAGTCCTGGCTCTCCTGGACAAAAGGATTTATGGTATTGAGCACGAGAATCGTCGAACTCACGACTATTACGATCGCCACCACGCCGCTGATTAAATCTCCCTTCATGCTAAATGCTCCATTTCCTGTCGTGCTTAGACAGGTTTCACTATTATCTGATTCTCGTTTGTCTCATTCTTCTCGAATATCAGGCCAAAGGCGCCGCTCTTGTCAAAGCTGCCGACAATCTGCACTGAAGGATAACTAAGCGCCAGCTCAATGGCATTAATGGCTTCGTTTGCCAGCACAAATGGCTGCAGCAGTGTTCCGTACTGTGCAATCTCCGCTGTTCTTGTATTGATGACAGTACAGTTGCCGCTTGTTATAGGTAATATGAACTTGTTTCCTGGAATGTCCTGGGACAGCCTCAGCACAAAGGAGTTGCCAGAAGATATGTTTATGTAGTTGAGCGTCGAGCCCGCGTAGATTATGCCAAAGGTCGGGCTGCCTGTGATATTGACATCCTGCAAACAGGCGTAATAATTTGAAAGGTCGCTTGCGGTGTACTGTCTTGCGGTCTGTGTGTAGTTGTCAACGAAAGCCGTGTCATTGGTATTACCACTTATGTTGAATTCCAGCAGGAATGTTATCTTGCCGTGTAGTATGAGCTCGATGAAGTTGCACATGAAGCCAGAACACAGATTAAACGACACCGATGTAGTTGTCCCTGATATCTGGCCGACGCTGCCAAAAAGCACATAGGTATCGCTCTGGGCGCGTGTGCCGGCGCTGTCCAGAACCGGAATAATCTTGAAGCTTGTGCTGTTCATGTCCTGGGCGCTGGCCGCTCCCATAAGAAAGATCATCACGATCGGGATGAATATAACAAATTTCCTGTAGAAAAATATGCTGCCTGCTTTCGTTTTCTTGACTTTTTTTTCCGCAATAAGCTTGTCAAGAAACAACAAAGTGCTTTTCTCGTTTATACGCATTTTAGAAGAAAGTTCTTCTACCGTGAGGCCATAAGAGGAATTTTCCACTATGTCTAGTATCCTTTCTGTTGTCATTTATAACACTTCATTGATTACCATAGATGATAATCATTGATGCCAAGTATTGATGATTATCGTCCTTGTTCATCATTAATAGCTGTACTTTGCATATATATAAACTTTGCCCGAACGTCAGTGAGCTAAAAATATAATATGTTTTCTTTGCCCAAAAGATGGAATCTTTTGGCAACTCAGGAAAGCTTTGCTTTCCTCAAGTTCTCCCAAGGGTCTTTCTTGCGAAGAAAGAGCCTTAACCGAACATCAGGAAAGCCGAGTATCCTATGACAACCAGCACCAGCGAGTGCTTTATGCCTGCTATCAGCGTGCCTTCGGCCATCTTTCCTATTGAGAGTCCGGCAAAAAATCCTTGTACGATTATCAGTGCGCGAAAAATCTCACTGAAGACTGTCTGAAGATCCTGCGTCTGCTCGCCCATCTTAAATGCCGGAACCAGTACCGATGAAAGTCCTATCATAACGCCAAGGAAAACAAAGAAAATAAGATAGCCGTTTATCATCTGCGCATATACAGAGGCAGACCTTTCTTTTTTAATTTTCTCCAGCTCCACGAGGGACTGGGCAACCGACCGCATTATGGTATCCATGGCGCCGCCGGACCGGTGTGTTTCTATTATAGTCTGGACATTTCTCTTCATTGATTTGCTGCCGGTCTTTTTCGCAAAATCATTCATTATGCGCTCGAATGTTATGCCCCAGGAAACTTTGGAAGCTATTTCGCGTACATAAGGTGTCATGACACCGTACTCTATGTTAGCTGCCGAGCGCATGGCCTGCGGCAGCGTCATGCCTGCGGATATGTTCTCTGCTATATCGTTAAGATATTTTGGAAACAATTCTTCTATTACCCTTATTTTTTTGAACTGATTGAATTTGTAGAGGAGAGGTATTCCAATTACTACCACAGCGCCGGCGACATTAACAAGGGCATAAACCATCGGGTAAGCAGAAAGGAAAATAAAATTGAGCAGCAGTATGACTGCCCCTACGCCGAGCGTCATAGCACTCAATATTTTCAGGTTCATCTTGAATTTCTTCATTGGTTTACACCGAGACCTTTTCTAATATTTTCTTTCCTCAGAAGACAAAATCTTCTGGAAACTCAGGAAACCTTTGGTTTCCTCGAGTTGACCGCCAGCCACTTCCTTTTCCGCCAGCCACTTCCTTTTCCGCCAGCGCTTTTCTTTAGAAAAGGGCTGAAAGGAGCTTATTACACCGAAGGCTGTGTATAATGTATGAACATTATGAACATGATATTCATCAGCGGCATCATGGCATAGACGCCTATCCTCATGGCATTTGGTATGCTCAATCCCATAATCGTGCCGCCAACCAGGGACATGACCGACAGGACAGAAACGAAAAACAGGGGGGCAGCTATGAGAACGGCCGTATAAAAGTCCGCATATGTGGCGAGAGTCTGGACATACTTTTCTCTCTTCAGCCGGTAATTGAAAAGCGCATCCTTTGCCGAGCTCTCAAGATATCGCTTCAAGTCACCGCCGGTTTCTATTGTTGAGATTATGCCATACACAAAGCGTTTGAATTCCACAGAAGGCGTCCTCTCAGATACATTGCGCATCGCTGATACGACGTCCATGCCAAAGACGTCGACATTTCTGACTATGCGCTTTGCCTCATTGGAGACTTCGCCATATTCGGGTATGTTTGTCAGCAGCTTAAACATGATAAAAGGCGGGACTCCGCTGGCTGATATGGCTGCCATATGGTTTATGGCAAACGGCATGTTGCCTTCTATGCTGTTTCTCTTTGACGTAAGGATGTGGAAAGGATACGAATGATAAAGCGTAAGAACTGTAAAGCCTATGGCACCGCCTGTTACAAGCGAGCCTACGAGTGTCAGAAAAAAATCTGCTCTTATAATGGAAAACACAATAAATATGAAAGTTGATGAGAGTACAAATGCCAANNACTTCTTCCCGCAGGGGCTTGATGTAATTTGTCAAGTGGTGTGAACCGAAACTTCCAAGATGTTTTATTATAGTCTTGTACATACAGCCACCACTATCACTTCACGAAAACGTTTTTTGGGTCTATGATAATGCCGCGACTTGTAATATTATATGGATGCATGCGTCTCGAATGATTGACCCCGCGAAGCTTCCATACAGTGACAGCGCGCTTGTATTCGCCCTTGACATTTATATTGTCAAGGACGATAACACCATCGGAAACGAACTCCTCTACGCCAAATCTTGACAAAGACGAACTGCCAGGAATTATTTCTGAAACTATTACCGTTGTGCATTTGTTCTTTTTCATAATCCTATCTATTTGGAGTATCATTCTTCTCAGTTCAGACGCTTCCTTGAGATATATTCCCAAAGCCGCTACAGAATCGAACACAACGCGCTTCGCGCCTATTTCGCGTATATTATTTTCTATGACTTCCAAAATGTCCTCCAGACGAAAAGGGTCGTATTTCAGTATGCGAAACTTTCCCGCAGCCTCGCGCTTTGCTATGTCCCAGCCAAAAATCTTCGCCGTTTCCCTTATTCCGTCTTCTTCCTCTTCGAAGCTGACGTATATGCCGGGCTCATTTGAGGCGAGAAGAAACTGAAGACCCATTATGGTCTTGCCGGCGCCGCACGTTCCCGTGAGAAGCATGATAGAGCGCTCCGGGATGCCGCCGCCAAGTATCTCATCAAGGCCGGTCACACCGGAAGAAATCTTGTTCATTATGACACACCTTTCTTCAAAGAACGCTACCATTCGTCAATTTGAAGTTTTTCGCCTGCCAGAACTCTTGTTATTTTTTCAGGGCTACGATGATAGAGACTAAGGTACTTTGCAATCTCCTTCATGTTCGTTACATTGTTTTCAAGCATCCAGGTAAGCAGTTTCTTTCTTTTTGCAATCTCGCTGACTATGGTATTCATAGGTATTCCCTTCTCTGTGGATACCTTGTTAAGCAGCCATGAATTTGATCTGTATTCATAGACATCTTCAGCCGGCATCCACACAAATGACTTTACGCTGTGCGGCGCGCCTGTGTTTATGTCTATGCTTTCTATCTCGACAATTTCCTTCACGCGGCGCGCTGACTTTCCTTTCTCGCGGGCGTGTATCATGACTATTACCATGTCCAAGCTTTCTATCAGGCCGACCGAAAGACTTATAGGTTTTGTCTGCAGTCTTTTCATCAGGTCTTCGACGCCGCCGGCGTGGATAGTCGAGATAGACGGGTGACCGGATGCCATGCCTTGGAACATGACATAAGCTTCCTTGCCTCTTATTTCTCCGACCACGAGGTAATCAGGATTTTGTCTAAAGGATTCTTTCAGCAGCTCGAACATCGTGACCTCGCCGACGCCTGTGCCTGTGAATCCAGTTCGCGCAGCGCCTGGTATCCAGTTCTCGTGCGGCAAATTTAATTCCCTAGTGTCTTCAATTGAGACGATTTTCGCCTCCGGTGGTATGAAGAAGGATATGCTGTTCAACAGGGAGGTTTTGCCTGTAGCGACCCCTCCTGCTATCAGTATGTTGACGCCGTTCTCTATCAGAAACCATAGATAAGCAAGCATTTCAGGCGAGGCTGTGTTAAGGCGTATCATGTCTACTGGAGAAAGCGGCTCTTCGCGGAACTTTCTTATGGAGAACGTAGGTCCACGCGTTGTAACATCACTTGCAAGTGATGCCTGTACTCGGGTTCCGTCAGGTAGCGAACCGTCCAGCAGCGGATCCGCATAGCTGATATAGCGGTCGCATCGTTCCGCAAGCTTTGTGACAAATTCGCGCAGTTCCTTTGCCTCGTTGTAAATAACGTTTGTCTTCACAGATCCAAACTTCTGGTGCACGACATATACAGGTACGTTTGTTCCATCGCAATTATGGGTGAATATGAAATCACCGTGCATAAAGTTTCTGTTATCTTCAACAGTAATATCATAGAAAGGTTTTGAATATTTCACGATATTTTTCTCGGTAATTCTGACAGGATGAACGTCTCCTGTCACAAGCATTTCAAGCAGTTTATTTTTTGATTGAAGTGCAAACATTACGCCAAGTTTTCCGTTGTTGTTTATCTGCCTGCATGCCATTTTCCTGCAGTGGCCAAAGTAATCCTGTTTGTCAAAAAGGAAGCTCGGATATAGTTCTGTGCCGGATGCTCTATAACCAGTTTCAATATTTTTTCCCAGTACATGGTTGGAGAAATTTTCAATGCTTTTTCCTCCTTCTATGGAAATTTCCCAGGTGTTCGCAAACCTTCTATCCCTTCTGTCAACCCGTGTGAAAATACCGAGCCTGTATAGAACATACCTAATACCCAAGGCTAAGTCTCTGCTAGCTGTTGCCATTACAGCTTTTTTTGTTTTGTCGGAAACTCTTATGTAGCCGTCTCCCATAAAATAGCCCTTTACAAGGCATTTCAGAAGGTGATTGCCCCAAGTGTACGCCATATCAGGCACATGCTTATTATACGAATTATTGCCAAGCCTCAAAATGTCTTGAAAGAATATTCGCAATGTTTTGCCGCCGCAGTAGACGACGCTAGAGGTTTTGTGTTCTATAAGCGCCGTTGTCGTGCCGAATAGTTTTTTACCTAGCTCAATAGCAAGGCTATGAAGCTCCTTCTCGTGCTTACCGAACGCCAGGGACACGCCAGAGGTTTCATAATATCCTTCTGCCAAAAACAGTCCGACAAACGTCGCGAAGTCCTCGCTAGGCTCTATTATTGCGGGCAGCCAGTTTTTTACGCCCTGCCCAACGCTTATTCTCAGCGATTTTCTGAGTGATTTGTCTTTCTCTAGCTTGAGATAAGCCCATAGTGGCATTGAGTTACTTTGCTTCCATAATGCAATTAGCCTGTTGCTGATACCAAGCGTCTTGGCAATTTCAACATTATTATGAATCAGCGATTTCGCGCCTTTAACCCTGAAATTTTTATTCAGTCTAGAGAACTCGTCAATAAGGTCAATAGCAGTCATGGTTTCATCTATGTTGACATTCTTTAGACGCAATACATACTCGCCTTCATTTACGGAATCCGCGCGCTTGGTTTTTATACCTTCCGCGTCAAGAACAAGCATCGGGTGGTCAGGGCTGACATTTATATGATTTCCGCCTTCTGTCCTTATATCAAAATAATATCCATCTTTGTTCTCTTTCCTCAAAAGCCCGGTGATGTTCTTGTATTCTGCACGCATTGTAGACGGGTTGAAAGATAGTGCTTTTATGCTCTTTGACGGCTTTTTTACAGACGAGCCTTTGCCATTGATTTCCGAGTCTATGAGTTCTCCTATCGTTGTCAAGCAAGGCTTGCCGTTAATTTCCACAAATATTTTTTCGTGCTCAGGAAGGCATCCTATGTCTTCGATGTACGGGTCATTGAGCAGCGATTCTATGCGGTTGAGGCCGACCAGGTCGCGAAAAATATAATACATCATCTTTACGTATTCCTTTTCGCTTACATTGAAATCATACTCATCAAGAAGGCGTGTGACATTTCTCTCAAGAAATGTAATCATCTTCTCCTTTTCCTTTATGTCTGATAAGGTGATATCTATTATCTGCACGAGGCCGTCATAAATTTTTTTAAGCATGAATGTTTCTTTTTCATTGAGCTTTGGCTCAATAATTTCGTATATTACAGCGCCTTCCTTGGAATCGTAGTGTATGTTGGCATAGGAGTATGGTTTAATTAGAGGATAAACAATGCCGCTTATTTTTAAGTCAGAAGGTCGCGGCAATGTGATAAGAGATTTCATCGGTTCAAACCTGAACTTGGGTTGCTCGTCTTTTCGCATGCTCAGCAACAGCTGGCCTGAGCGTGTTCCATGAAAAACAGTCTTTTTTTCATGCAGTTTTCTGTAAAGAGCTCCCCTAAGTCGGGGTCCTTTTTTCTTTATATTATTATTAGGCATCTACATTCACCATAGTTATTTCACGGTCCTCTTCTGCTCTTTCGTGAGCGCCCAACCTTTACAATACCGCGAAAACGTGCGCAGGAAGGGCATACATACATCTTTGACTGGAAACCGCTTACAAACCTCGGATCTATCTGCTTTCGCAGGCCTGGGTCGCTTATCCTGAAGCCCCGGTACTGGACAAAAGTCTTCCAGCGCGGCACGCTTCTTCCGCAATAGGTGCATGTAACCGTTGATTCCTTTCCCTTGGATCTTGTGTGAGTGTAACCTCTTCTGTAAGGTGCAGACATAGCTAAATACCTCCGTGTTCCCTGATGTTATTATAGTGAAACAAGTAAATAAACGTAACTCGTTGTTACTTGTTTCGCATATAGTAATACAACGAAATAATATTGACTCTGTTTCGCTGTATTGCTATATATGACAGATTCCGTATAAATAGAAAGCAGTGCAGTGACCGCATATTAAGTCACATTGTCGAAAGTTTTGAATTTAAGCTTAATTACGACAGTTTATTATATGAAAAGGTTAGTAGCGGGACTGGCAACACTTCTCTATCTTTCAAGTCCATCAGCAGCCATGCGAGAAACGCAGGGGAGCACTTCCGCCTATGATCAGAGCATAGCTGCCAAGGAAAACATGCCATGTATGAAAGCCGCGACCTCTAAGTTTCCGGATAATGTAACATTCATTAAATCTGTTTATAAGGTCCGTAGCGAATTTCAAAGTGTCATATACAACTATAATCTTTCTGATGATGAGAAATTCTTAGAATACATGAACACCCGCGACAGATACGGACCCTGTGTGGCGTCTTATGGTCTAACTATACCCATAAACAAGGATTTCTATGACAAAGCTGGGAGAGAAAAACCGCCGCTTGAAGGTTCTTATGAGGAGCAGGTCAAAGTCGTAATAAGCGAAGTGAGATGGGGTATAAACGAAAACGACCAACAAACCAGAAACCGGTTGCCTCGTGTAGCACAAAAACGTGCTGTCACACAATTAAAACAGGATCTGTGCAATCTTCCAAGTTCCATCAGTGCTGATATGAGCATTGCAATCAACACTGGTAGGGATTTTTTTAGAGGAAGGTTCTGGCCACGATATAATGTGGAATACTACGATGAAGGTGTTATCCAGATAGATTATGCTTCACCTGCCCAAGGCAGGATGATTGAGTATTCACCAAACGAATTTACAAAATACAGAATAACTACAGACACCATAGGATGGAACACTGCGATATTGTTAGACAAAAACGGAAACGTAGTTTTGGATAATGGCAGAACAACTCTGTATACAGCTCACAGCCCAAAAGCTCTGATAAGATATCTGGATGCTGAAAACGGCGCAGGCGATTTCAAACGGAATCGTGCAGCCAGAATGTGTGATAGTGTAAGTGTAGATGACGTTGAATTCTGGAATCTTGTGAACCGCGTAGGTGAAGACTTCAGCGGCACTGTGAAATTCAGGAAAGATTCTTTCAACACTGAGCGCCAAGGACTACAGGTAAATTTCGAGAGGATGGGCATGAGAGTCTCTTCACCATCAAGAGAGCTCTCCTTCGCAGTCTACTACACAAAAACAGGAGAAGGCGAGCGAGGACATTATATGGAAGCGTTTAACATAGATTTCAATGAATGGTTGTCACTCGGTGCAACAAGACAAGTTGCTCATTTAGGGTACGGGTCAACAACTGTTATGGTGGAGGAGCGCAAATGAAATTTTCAAAGTTGCTATCGGCTGCCGCGCTTGCGCTGTACTGCAATTCTGCAGAACCTGCGGATGTAGCTGCGCAGGGCAGTTACAAAACAACAGAAGCAGAAATAAACCAGGCCACTCGCTGGCGCACTAGCGAAATAACGGCATGGAAAGCCGTGGATTTGAAGGGCGGCGAAAATTGTATCTTTGTTTATTATGAAGACCCGCCAACTCCGACATTCTTTATACTGAAAAGGCAAGACGGCCGGCTAATATCAGGACTGATGAGCCAGCCGCGTATACCATATGCTGTAGAAGAAATAAACCTGACCGATATGGGAAACGACGGAAAAAAAGAAGTTGAGGTATTATTCAAAAACGGCCGTCGAAGATATTATTTTTGGAATGGTAGAGAATACGTATCACAAGATGCCTCTTCACTTCACGGAGCCCCGTCTGACTGGAATCAGGTTGATGATTTCTATTACAAAGACCTTGATCGAGATGGAACTAACGAGGCCATAGTTATTTTTTCGTGTGAGCTCAGAAAACCCTTCGGCACAAAGCCAGGAAAAATTCTTGGTGTTTACAAATGGCAGCATGGTTGGATTCCTTTCAAATACGAGCCATTGGACATGTTTGAAAGAGAGTATGAGGCGTTTTCAAGTTCAAGCCCAGACACGCTACTGCTAGAGGAGGGTCACCAGCGTATCAGAAACAAAATACGTGACTATATGGGACGTAGGTAACCGTTTCTTCTTAAGCTTTTCTCACAAAAGTCATCCAATGATAGACCTAGAAAAACTGTCAAAAGAAAAGGCTCCTCTCATAGACAAGGAACTTGCATCTGTATTTAGTGGAAACGTGCCAAGCCTGCACGATGCCATAAAGTACCATCTGGGAACCGGCGGCAAGCGACTAAGGCCTTTGCTATCGATAGTGACCTACGAGGCTCTGGGCGGCAAGGACAATAAAATACTACCTTTCGCGGCTGCATGCGAACTGTTTCATAATTGGTGCCTACCAAGAGATGCTAAAATTCTTACCAATCCTGGAAAACCAAAAGTCGTAACAGAAATAAAGCCGGGCGACATGGTATACACATTTGATGGGAAAAATAGGACAATATCAAGAAACAGGGTATCAAATGTCATGGAAACAGGGCAAAGAATGGTGTATGAAATAAAAACAACAAACAGAAAGCTTGTGGCTACCGGGGAACATCCAATTCTGGTATGTGAGAAGAACGCCAGAATATATATGAACGTTGATCACGGACAACTTAACAATGCTCTCAAAAGTTCCGGTTACACAATAAGAAAACTTGCATTGGAATTGGGGGTTAAAAAACACGAAGTAATACACTGGATTTATGGTAAAACACCCATAGAATCGAAAAAATTTGCAGAACTGCAGAAGAAGCTGGGTGTATTAAATTGCAAAGTTTCAAGATCCAAAAGATATTCGTATAATCTCAGGTGGAAGATGGCCAATCAGCTAAGTAAGGGCGATCTAATAGTCATCTCAACAAACCTGCCGGACGATGGTGTGCCGTACAAGCTCATCAAAGTTGGGAAATTCAAACTCACACAGGACGGCATCAAAGCGCTTTCTGAATTCAAGCCATTCAGAAAAAAGGATCTGGAAGTATTCGGTATAAATTACAAAAAAATACACAGCGCATTATCAGGAAAACAAAGTATTGAATTAAAAATATTGGAAAGGGTGTTCGATTTTTATAAAATACCGCTAAAAGAGCACTATTACGGGTTTTCTAGAATTATGAAAAAGCTGAATTATCCAAGCGCCACAACAGAGGGTTTTTGCCAGATTATAGGGTTCTTCTTGGGGGATGGGTTTGTTAATAAAAATACAATTTATTTTTCGCAACCTAAAGGAGAGGTGCGTGATCACTACACAAAATTATTCTATGAATTATTTGGAAGAAAACTGACGGAAAATGTGGCAAACGACTGCCAATTAGCGTGTTATTCTAAACCTATAGCTGAACTGTTCAGAAGTCTTGACATATGTCACAGAGCGCTTGAAAAGCGCATACCGGGATGGGTATTTACCTTGCCAAAATCCCAAAAGCTCGCGTTTTTGCGAGGCTATCTAGATTCTGACGGCACTATAAACAAACAGAGCATAGCACGATTTGCATGCGGTAGCAGAGAATTGATTGAAGATATGAAAATCTTGTTGGATTCTCTCGGATTCGTAACAGGAAATGTAGGGAGGTTTATAGTAAAAAATACGTTCGAGAGGGGTTCGAAAAAAGAATCAACAATATGGTATGTTCTCGTTTCCAACTCAGAGAAAATACTTGAAGAAATAGGAACAGAGACTGCAGAATATAGAAGAAGGTTATTGGTATCGAGAAAAAGGCATACGAAATTCTTGCATGAAATACCAAGAAGTGTTGTAGATAGAGAGTTTTTTGGATTTAATCCTGTTATTTGCGTGAAAAAAAGGGGAATAGAGACTGTATATAACCTTGAGGTAGAAGATGCGCACAATTTTATTGCGAACAATGTTGTCGTACATAATTGCCTCGTGCACGACGACATAATGGACGGCGACCGTATGCGTAGGGATAAGCCAACTGTCTGGGTAAAGTATGGCCTTGCTCATGGCATAAACGTCGGCGACTACATGGCCCAGAAGGTGTTCGAACTTATAATTAAATCAAGCGGGTACGGCGTCGATGACAAAACCGTGCTGAAGCTCATGGATGCCATGGTTACCACCTCTGTCAGAACAGCCGAAGGCCAGACCATGGATATCAATATGCGCTCGGGCTCTCCAAAGGAAAGCGACTACATGGACATGGTCATGGCAAAAACAGGCCATTACCTTACAGTGCCAATGGTAGGCGCAGCCATAGTTGCCGGCCGTGAGGAAATAATACCAAAGCTTGTTGAACTCGGCAGCTTCATCGGGCCTGCATTCCAGATAGCTGACGACATTCTAGACCTGACCGAAGGCAAGGGTCGTGGCGAGATAGGCCGCGACATAAAAGAAGGCAAGAAAAGCATCCTGATAATTTACTGCCTGAGTAAGTGCAGTGCTAAGGAAAAGAAACTGTTGCTCGAAACGCTTGAAAAGACCCCAGAAGCCACCACTAACAGTGACGTTAGCCGCGTTGTCGCCTTACTCAACAAATACAATTCCCTGGATTACGCAAAGAAGAAAGCGGAGGAACTAAAGAAAAAAGCATACGTCTCGATAAAGAAGATGCCTCCAGAGCTTCAGGAAATCATGACATTTTTTGCAGATTATCTCGTGAACAGGAAGAAGTGAGAATAATGGGATTCGGAAAAGCTATTGGTTGGTTATTATTTTTGGGTGCGCTGTCTTATACGGGATTTAGACTAGGAGCCGAATACAGTACACACCGGTCAGAACTTGAATATAAAAGAGCACGGTCGGAATACGTAGAGAGTCTTAGAGAAATAGGACACAATGAAGACAACCAGCTTGGAGTGCTCATGAACATTATAAGCATGGATGGCCAAGGTCCTGACGCGGGTGTGCTCGAAGAATCTGTAAGAGCTATAGCAAGAATAGGAACACAGGAAGCGAAGATGGCACTCCATGACATACTAGTCAGGAAATCAGGCGATCAAGTTTATGGAATTGTCGACAGAACAGCAACCGAAGAGTTGTATAAGCTTGATCCGGAAATAGCAGTTGATGCAATAATTGGTGCACGAGGCTGGGCAAACCAGCAGATGAATATTTTAATAGAGCATGGTGGTGAAAGACCGCTGCTGTATCTTATTGAAAGTGATAAGTATGCCGAGCTAAAAAAATTTGTGGAAAGAAACGGCACACAAAGTTACATAGGGCACAAGTGGCCGATGATCGGTGTTTTTGAACGTCACATGAGGGGCGGCTATCCTGAGACCCACAACTATTTTTGTGTAGTGAGTACGCTCGAGGATTATGGAAGACTGATAGCTGCGTTTGACTCGAACTATGTGGTACAAAACGTGGTGCCAAAAATCAGTGTATCGTGTGATAATGAGATCAGCGCCGAGAAAATAGAGCAGCTCGTACAAAATTTATTCTGACTCTAATTGGTAAATGAACCATTATTTTTGCAATGAATGTAGTCTATTTGCGTCACTCTACATTCTTGCAGGAAATACTTCAAGCTAGCTTGAAGTTATTTATTCTTTGAGCTACTATATCATTTATGCTTCTTGAAAAACTTCCTCTGCCGCAAAAACTTATCGCTCTGCTTAAGCAGGGCGGCATAGAGCAACTCAATCCGCCGCAGGTTGCCGCTATTAAAAAAGGTCTCCTTGACGGAAAAAATATGGTGATAGCGTCGCCCACAGCTTCGGGCAAAACATTGATAGCTGAGATGGCAATATTAAAAAATTATCTCGAAGGCAAAAAAAGTGTTTATCTTGTGCCGCTAAAAGCATTGGCATCAGAGAAGTATGAGGATTTCAGCAAGTACAAGAAAATAGGCATGCGTGTCGGTGTATCCACCGGTGACCTGGACAGCAGTGACAGCTGGCTGGGCAGCTATGATCTTGTAATTCTCAGCAACGAAAAAATGGACTCGCTTCTGCGTCACGGAGTTCCCTGGGCCAAGGACATCGCCCTGATTGTTTCCGATGAAATTCATCTTATCGATGATCCAACGCGTGGCCCGACCCTGGAAGTGGTGCTGACGCAATTAGCAGGCATAACAAGAGCGCAGATAGTCGCGCTTTCCGCAACCATAGAAAATGCAAAGGAAATCGCCGAGTGGCTTGATGCTGAGCTTGTAAAAAGCGATTACCGTCCTGTAAAGCTGCACAAGGGTGTCATGTACCCTGATAGCGAGAAATACAAACTAGAGTTCTCCGGTCGTAAAAGTACATTGCCCATTGAAGCTGAT
The DNA here is from genome assembly GCA_013331845.1 of Candidatus Aenigmatarchaeota archaeon. Taxonomy (GTDB): domain Archaea; phylum Aenigmatarchaeota; class Aenigmatarchaeia; order GW2011-AR5; family GW2011-AR5; genus GW2011-AR5; species GW2011-AR5 sp10154u. Next base: position 21,401 of record DUFR01000001.1, read on the forward strand.
ATAGAAACGGCTATTTGCCTTGACACAACCAAGAAGGAAAAACAAACGCTCATGTTTGTATCAACCAGGAGAAGTGCAGAGTCTGTGGCAGAAAAACTTTCCAAGGACCTGAAAAAAGTGCTGGCNNGCCGGTTTAGTAGGAAAACAGCGCAAGCTTATAGAGGACGCGTTTCGCTCGGGCTCGCTGAAGGTTTTAGCAGCCACTCCTACGCTTGCGTTCGGCATGAATCTTCCTGCTTACCGTGTCGTTATCCGGGATACAAAGCGGTTTACGCAAGGCTACGGCGCCACATACCTGCCAGTGATAGAAATCCACCAAATGTGTGTTCCCTACGACTCGGAGGTCCTCATGAGCGATGGGACATCAAAAAAGATAGGGGAGTTAGTCGAAAAAAATGACGAAGAAATAATTTCAGTGGAAACAAAAAAATTTAACTCAAAACCAGCTAAAATTTTAAAGAAATTCAAAAGGACGTCAAGAGAATTTATAAAAATTAAGGCGGGAAGCATGGAACTGACAGCTACCCCAGAGCATCCACTTTTAGTGTTAAGGGGTGGAAAACCCGAATGGTTAAAAATTTCTGAACTTAAGAAAGGAGAACATGTTGGTATGATATCAAATATCAAGGTCAGTGCTCAGTCTCCGAGATTTTTGGACTTGTTGAATCATGATACTTATGTAAAAGATGCAAAGGAGATTGTTAAATACTTATTAATAAAATCGAATTTAACTCAAAGACGTGCAGCCGAAGTTCTCAACATACGCCATAAAACTCTAAAGTCTTATTGTTACAATAAGGCAATTCCATTACATATTATGAAAAATTTAGCCAAACTGGTGAACTGTGACAATGAAGAATTGAGCAATCTTCTGATAAAAAAACATTTTAAGAGCAAATACGGTAATGAAATTATTCTACCGAAAGTCTTGGATGAAAAATTTGCATGGTTTCTTGGCGTATTTGCTGCAGAAGGTTCAATTGTAAATTATATAGGAAAGGGAAAATGGAAAAATGTAAAGTATAGAAAATTAAAGATATCGAGCGTAGATGGTCGTATAATTTCTAAGCTAGAAAATATTTTGAATGGTCTTGGTGTAAAATATTGGAAAGGTTCACAAAAAGGGGGTTTTAAAGGCTCTAAGGTAAGCGTGCGTTTGGAAATAGCAAATCAAGTTCTCGCAGATATTATAAACAATCTTGGGGTTCCGTCAGGCGCCAAATCTTATACTGTAAACATTGGTAAAGTCTACAGCTTCCCGAAAAATTTAGTTGGAGCGTATCTTGCTGGCGTATTCGACGGGGATGGAAACCTTAATACTGTAACAGATTCTGTGCGCTTAAGTTCCAGAAGCAAAAAATTAATTGAAGGTTGTAAAAATCTATTATTAAGACTAAATATACATGCTAGCATTTACCCTGAAGGTCAATCCTACACATTAGGAATTTGTAGAAAATCAGAGATAGAAAAATTCTTACAACAAGCTCCATCAATACGCTTTGAAAACCGTGTGGTAAAATATGTTAGAAATACACGACCTATTATAAACATAGGAGATGTAAATTTTGAACGTGTTAGTTCTATAAAGCGTATAAAAACAAAACATACAATTCCTGTCTATAATCTATCAATTGAATGTGATGAAAATTTTATTTGTAATGGTTTCGTAGTGCATAATTGCGGTCGTGCAGGACGCCCGAAATATGATACAGAAGGCGAGGCAATTCTGCTCGCGAAAAGCAGCGCTGAGGCGAAATCCCTGTGGGAAAGGTACATAGCAGGTGAAGCCGAGCCCATTTATTCAAAACTTGGCGTCGAAAGAGTACTAAGAATTTACATACTCTCACTGATTTCATCTGGCTATGTTAAAACAAGAGGCGAGCTTGAAACCTTCTTTATGCGTACTTTTTTTGCCAAACAATATGGTGACATTGCCAGTATAACAGGAAAAATAGAGCGCATAATAACCGAGCTGGAAAATTACAAATTTATAATCGTGGGAAATAAGGGTGAATTCATATCAAAAGAATTCATGCCTGCTTTCCAGCTTACTCAGGACGTTGAGCTGCATGCGACAAAGCTCGGCGAGCGTGTAAGCGAGTTATACCTGGATCCCGTGTCGGCAAATCTTATACTAGGTTTGATGACCGAAGATGACACACCTATCCAGAGTCTGATGATGATATGCCAGTGCACTGAAATGTATCCGCTTCTCAGCGTAAAGAAAAAAGAATATGAGGATATAGAAGATGAGCTTTCGAAATCTGACATAGAGGCACCTGATGTATGGGATGTGGAATATGAAGACTTTTTGAGTGAATTCAAGACAGCGCTGCTTATCCGTGAATGGACCAATGAATCCGGCGAGGATGTCATACTTGAAAAATATGGCGTGACCCCAGGCGAATTATACAATAAAACAACAAATGCTGAATGGCTATTATACTCGGCGAGCGAACTGGCAATGCTGCTGGGAATAAAGGAAATTGCAAATAACATAAACAAGGTGCGCCTTCAGGTCAAGCATGGTGTAAAAGAAGAGCTCCTAAAACTTGTGACCCTGAAAGGTATAGGACGTGCACGTGCGAGGAAGCTGTTCAACGCAGGAATCCGCACGCCTATCGACATAAAAAAAGCAGACGAAGTCGTGCTGGCAAAGCTGCTAGGCCAAAAAGTCGCCAAGGCAGTAAAGAGCGCCGAGTAGTAAACGTTTATTTGTATTTATATAAGTTATCTTTATATACACTACCAAATAGTAACAAATATATATGGCACACAATAAAGTCATAACCTATAGATTTGTTTCGCCAGAAGAGTGGCTAAAAATACGGGGTAATGAAAATGAAATAGGGAACCTAGGTT
>DUFR01000037.1 GCA_013331845.1 Candidatus Aenigmatarchaeota archaeon
ATCCGGAAGAATCGTAATAGTTCCGTCTTTTTCTATGCGTCTTCGGTCCAGTCCTATGCCATGCATTCCGTTCTCATCTTCCATGGCCAGCGAAGAAGTTCTTACCACGTCAATATTTGGATGAAGTTTTGCCATTTCCTGACCGATTTTCTCATGACCGTCCACAAATACCTCATTCTCACTGACTGCCATGCGGTAGGCAAAAAAGAATCTGCCGCCGCTTTTGCAGATTTTTCCCAGTTTGCTTATAACAGTATCACGGATAACCTCTCCGTGTTTTACTAATTTTTCTTCTCTAAACTTATCACCCAGATTAATGGCATCAATGAACTGCAGTGGCGAATTGTTGGTGTAGCCGCCGGAAAGAGTAAAGGATACCATGTCAGCTTTTCTTCCCTGGTTGTACAAAACCCTCATGGTGTTGTGCAAAGTTTGAATATCATCAAGTAAAAGAGTGGTCCCGTCTAGTTTCACGTTCATGACTGGATAGGGTTTCAGGATAAATCCTCTTTCAGGGTCAAAGGATATGTAGGAGCGGGAGTAGCGCTGCACAGGACCTTTCCCAGCGAGCAACGTTTCGGCGGCCTGAAGGCAGTAATGATTGATATCAACGCCTATTGCAGAGCCGGTGTTTGTGGCAGCTAAAAATCTGCCAGTGCCGCAGCCTAGGTCAACCAGTAAACCCTGATCGTGCTGGAAAAAATCAACACACCTTTTGTAAACACCGGTTTGATCGTGGTGAGCAGACAGGGCAGCCCAGTGGCCAGCATAACCACGCATACTTTCATCCTGGATCGGCAGCGCTGCTTCTGCAAATTTCAGCAGGTTTGCTCTGTGGTCATAGAATTCTGCTGGTCGTTCTCCTTCAGGCAGCGAAGCGCGGTATTCTTTGACTCCCCTATCTAAATGCTCCAGGTATCGCGTCAGGCGTGGATTGTTCAACAACTCACGGGCGCTCTCCTGCCACTCGGCCAGGTTCGGTTCAGGGTTAAACATAGTTATAGGAAAACCCGAGTCTATTTAAATTTGTAATTTGTTAGTAGTGACAAAACTATAGCTTTAAAAGTATAGTAGAGAAGAGATTTTTATGAAAAAAATACTTGTCATTGAGGACAATACCGCAGAAGCAATCTACGCCCAGGCTGAACTAGCCAGAGCAGGCTTTACAGACTTCCAGGCAGTTACAACTTTATCTGAAGGACTGGAGGCAATGCCAGGATACGAAGCTCTTTTGACAGATTTATTTTTCCCTGCAGGATGCTTACCTACAGAACCATACACCCAGAGATTCTTGCCAATTTATCATGCCTATGGCGAAAGGAGATTTAAGACAAAGGGGCGTGATGTTGTTTTAAGAGCAGTTAAACAATGTGCAGAAACTTTTGGAGTGACGCCTCATGAATATGTAGAAGATTTCATGGCTAAAGTAGGAGGTCATCTAAGTACCCCTTCGAACGTTCTGAAGGCAGCAAGGGCTTCTTTGACAGGAGTTGAAGAACCAGAAAGATACACAAAGTTTCTGGAAATCGAAGCAGGTGTTAGAAACGGAACATATTTACCTTTAGGAGTAATTGCAACGGAGAGGGCAAGAGAATTAGGAATTCCTTCAGTTATAGTAACTTCAACTTACCACCATGATGATGCTTTCGAAGCAGTAAGAGATTTGGTTAAAGTTCCTTATAGAGACAGCTTGGTAGACGGCAGAAAAGACTGGAAAGGCGGAATAACTTTACTCTCCAGGTAATTGCATATTTTTAATTTCCATGAATTTCTAACTATTTACTTACCCCCACTTACGTCGTTTTAAGAATCTTTTCGTCATATAGAATTTGGTGGTTATATGGCAGAGGAAGATATTGTATATCAGGCGAAAATGAAGGTTGAAAGGGCGCAAAGACATTATCATTCTGTTTTGGGTCGCTATAATGACTTAAAGGCTAAACTGGACGGATCTGAAGACAGCAGTGACCCGGCAACCCATATGGCACATGGTTTCAAAGAAATGAACGTTAGCGATGCTGAAGCAGATCTAAGAGAAGCCAGAGATGAAATGAATGCGGCCCAGATGGAATATGCTAAATTGATTAAAAGAGATTAGCACACACATTTCTTAGTGAAAAACTGAATAGGTGACTACATTTACATGCGTTGTAGTCACCTAGTGCTAGATGCTCATTTTATACTTTTCTTGTATACTAGAATATTGACAGTTACATAAAATTACAGTGAGTAAATATGGAAATAAAACAGAGCGGAATAAAGCTTGACCGGGAATTATCGGATCTTGACAAGTTTGCAATAGGATTCTCCAAAACGATCGGCAGGTATACAAAATATGTCATTGTCAGTGGTTATGTTTCCATTCTTCTCGGAAGGGCCCGGGCAAGCGAGGACATAGACATGCTCGTGCCTGTCATGGATGAAAATAAATGGGCAAAAATCTATGGCATCCTGATAAAAGAAGGATATTACTGCCTAAATGCCGATGACGCCAGTGGTTCATACAATTACCTTAAAGATGGTCTAGCTGTGAGATTTGCACCAAAAGGAATTGTAATTCCTAACATGGAAATACTGTTCGCTGCAGAAAAGGTGCAAAAGACTGCGCTTGACACTGCCATTCCTGTGGTTATCGGAAAAAACTCCATTATTATATCAAATCTCGAACTGCAGATAGCGTACAAGGAGAACGTCCTGAAATCCCCCAAAGACCTCGAGGATGCAAGGCATCTGAGAATGGTACTTGGAAAGACTATAAATCTGAAGAAGCTAAAGAATTATGAGAAGATGTTAAGATGAAAAACCAAAAACAGCGGGTGGATTTTGTGGACTACTGGGCAAAATATGTAAGGACTCATAGCGACAAGGAATGGTCTCGGCAGCAGAATGTGATAATAAATTCGTGCCTTAGCAGCACAACGATCACCGCAGAGCAGTTTCTAAAAATGAAGGACCCTGAACGAAAGTAGGCAGATTACCCTATTTTGTTTCTATGCGTTTGTTGATTTCTAACGGCTTTAAGCATCCGCGTTTATTTATGAGAATGAATAAATGCGAGGCCTGCGGCCGGGTAATAAATCACAGCGGCTTCTGCTTTCCCTGTAATATAAAAAGAAAAAAGGAACATAGTGCTAAGGCGTCTCCTACGTTCCATGGCAAGCACTCCTGCGACAGCTGCGGCTTCTCGACCTATTACAAATTCACCAGATGCCCTGAATGTAATACCAAGGCAAAAGATCCACTTGTTTCGCATCTCCCCGATGCGCCTACTTCCCACGACACGGGGCTTGATATACTCCCTGAACAGCCAGACAAATTTGTTTTTCCTTTTGCCAGCGTAAGAGAAAGCCAAAAGGAAATGATAGCAGACGTTGCTAAGATCGTGGCAGAGAGCAAACATCTTGTCGCGGATGCTCCTACCGGGCTGGGCAAAACTATCGCGGTATTGTTTCCGGCTGTTGAGTACGCAGTTGCTAATGGCCTCAATGTGTTTTTTCTTACGTCCCGGTTGAGTCAGCATAAAGCGGCTATCGAGACGCTCAAGCTGATGAAAAACAAGAAGTTCAAGGCCATAGACATCGTGGGCAAAAAACACCTCTGCTCGCAGGACGTCACGGACATGGATACGGGCATGTTCAACAACTACTGCAGCGCCATGATAAAAGACAAACGCTGCGCCTACTACAAAAACTCACACAGCGCTGATCTCGCTATTGAAAGAGGCAGGATAATGGGAATGCTTGGCAGTACTATAGCCACAACAGAGGAGTCAATAAGATTAGCAGGCGGACGTTACTGTACCTATGAAGTGCTAATGGACGCAGCAAAGAATGCGGATGTTATCGTAGGCGACTATTTTCATCTTTTTGGGATGCATGAGAAATTTATGAAAAGAATGGGCAAGAATCTTTCAGATACAATAATAATTGTCGATGAGGCGCACAATCTTTCTTCTCGCATAAGAAATCACCTTTCCTCGAAAATCTCCACGCGCTCATGCGATCTGGCGGCAAAGGAAGCGCAAAAGTTTGCAGAGTTCGAAGCAAGAAGCATCATCCATGAAATAGACCATGCCCTGACAGCCTTAGGTAAAAAATTATTCGGCAAGAAGGAAGTGTTCATTGAGAGAGAAGATTTTTTAGAAAAAATATCTGTAATAGGCAATTATGATGAACTCATAGCAAAGCTTACGACAGTAGGACAACAGGTACTGGAGGAAAAAAAGATTTCCCATGTGNNACCGCGATCTTCTAGGGTTAGAGCCGAACAGAACGATAATGAAGTCCTACAGCTCGCCGTTTCCAAAAGAAAATAGAAAGAATATAATAGTCAAAGGGGTCACAACAAAATACACGGAGCGCACCCCTGCTAATTACGAAAAAATGGCCCGGCTCATAGGAGGAAGCATAAACGCGGTGAGCGGCAATGCAGCTGTTTTCTTTCCAAGCTATGACATGAGGGACAAGCTCACGGCGCTGGTCAAGACAAACAAACATACTATTCTCGAAAAAAGTACAATGACAAAAAAGGAAAGAGATGAAGTGAAAGAAGAACTGAGAAAGCACAAAGCAAAAGGCGCGGTTCTTTATGGAGTAATGGGTGGATCCTTTAGCGAGGGAATAGATTTACCGGGCGACCTTCTCAACGGCGTAATAATAGTTGGGCTGCCGCTGGAAAGGCCTGACCTCTCAGTGGAAGCATTAATCGCCTACTATGAGCAGAGATTCCAGAAAGGTCGTGACTACGGTTACAACTTTCCGGCGATGATAAAAGTAATGCAGGCCTCAGGCCGCTGCATACGCAACGAAGAAGACAGAGGCGTAATAGTTTTCATGGACGAAAGATTCCTGTGGACAAATTACAAACTGATCTTTCCGAGGGATTGGGCGTTTACTATTACGGAAAATCCTGAAGACGAGATACGGAAGTTTTGGGAGGGGAAATAAGCCCTAATTGAATTTTATTCCTTCTTTTTTGGGCACACTTTATGGACAGTCGCGTAATCGCTAGGGATCATCCTTCCATCTATATTCATGTACTTCACCTTTGTTTTTATGTTATTGTCCTCTGTTCTTACCCACTGGCCGCAGTCCTCACATATATCGACCAATACCATACAACCACCTCCATAAGTATAGGCGAAATTTGTTCTTCCTCTATAGACTACTCGGTCTGATAGTAGGTTTAGAAAAATCCCCCTATAGTCATATGGGATATTATTAGATGTAGCGTGTCCTCTACTATACACTGGGTAAAAGTGTAACTATACCATTCAGAAATATTTCTTCTTCAGCCGGCGCCAGTTCTTCAGGTTCCGTCTGTTAAATTATAGAGCCATGCCAGCGCAGATATCAAAATAATCAGGGCTGCCGCTACCGGACTGGCTTTGGTCATGACGTCAAAATCGTTTGGTAGACGACCGATAAGGAAGCCGAAAAGGTTTGACATTATATCAAAAAAAGCTATGTTTGACAGCCAGTACAGCGTCCTGGACGAGGCAGCAAGCCCGGCGACAACAAAAGCCAAATCAAAAATATAAGACGTAATTGCAACGGGAAATAGATTGCCTAAAGGGTTACAGGAAAGGCACACGACAGCTGTTGTTCCTGCTGCCAGACCAAAGGTCACACGCTCGCCGGCTGACACAAGCACGGCAGCATGCAGCACCTCATGGAGCAATGACCATAAGAGCGCTATGACCAGAATGCGACAGCCAAACGACCGCATGAATATACCCAGGAACGGCGTGTGTCTGGTTATGAGCTTTTTCTTAAACATAGGCGCTACCAAATATAATCTTCAGATTTTTCTTTTCATTTTTTCCTGACCTTTTTGTGTCTGGTAGAAATGTTCTGTGCTATTCCAACATCCGTATCATCACAAACAATGGTATCGTCTTCAGCATCAACCATGCTTTCCTTCAGAACAAGACCGCATTTCGCACAGACTTTTTCTGCTTTTTCAGGCTCACGATAAAAGTGTTTTGAACCACATTCAGGACATTTTTGGTTCGTCATAAAAATCACCTCTTACTAATCATCTATAATGGTATCGTGTTTTTTCGGGCAGATTGACAGTGTGCAGTCGTAAAATCCGCCATCTTCGAAAACCTCGACAATCTTGCATTTCTTTTTTGGATAGAACTTGCCGCACATGTCGCAGTAAAATCCGTGGCTGCTGGTTTTTGTCTCTGTAATTTTATTTTCTATAATGAATTTCTGGCGTTCAAGTTTTTCTAGTTTGTCCATGCTTATCACCCATAATTATTTTCTTTTTCCAAGCGGCTATGACCAGCAGTTCTTTTTTTCCAAAGCTATGGGCCCAGGTCACTTTTGCATCTTTTTTGACACTGCGGCAAAAAGTTCACTGGTCCACGCTATCACCGGTACTGTGATGGGTGTGGGAAGAAGTAGAGAAAAGTATATTCTACGAAATATATTTTCATTTTCGTATTTATAAAGCGGTTCGCTTTTATATATGCTCTCATATCATGTATAATTAAACAACTTGTGAAGATGTCTACCTGTCCAGGACAGGCCGCTTCACGAGACACTTATTTTATAATTCTAAATAGTTTTTCTATTTCTTCTGGCTTTATTTCGACGCATTTTGCAATATTTTTCTTACTGCACCCGGCTATTATATCGGCAAGAGTTATGACATCGTTAAATGATGTACCAACATCAAGAATTATGTCATTTTTACTATTGTACTCAAATAGCCTTTTCAAATATCTTAAAAGATCCCTCATAACATCTTCCGAATAGTCTCGATCTATAAGTATTACATCATTCTTATTTACTAGGTTCTTTGATGCTAAATAAAATGTGCATGCTAGGATCTTGAACTTCCAATTTTTAATGTGCATGAATTTGCTTCTTAATTCCGAAAAAGCACTTATGGATAAATAACAGGACGAGTGGCTTGATTTTAAATTTTCAATAAACCACTTAAGCTCTATGTCATTCAAAGTATTGGATTTAATCCTTCTCCTAGAAGCCAGTGCCACATGACGTTTTCTTATTTTCTTTCTCAGATCAGACAAAATATCTATATACCTGTTCTCGACAATCGATATGTATAAACTGCCTTGTCCTACTTTTCCGCTTGTATCTAATCCAAATAGCATATAATTATCATCTTGGGTGATATTTTTAAAGCGTATAACATGTTTCGATATAGTTGTTCAATCACCCTCCAATCACTTATTATCTACTTCTTAGTGCAAAAAAACCTGTAACTTCCTGTGGGTCATATCACTTTTGCAAAAAATATGTCGAAAATCCTAAATGCTTTATATATCTCCTGACCACAATATGTTGTGGTTGCTTCGTGGTCAGATACAACCTGTTGTAGGGTAATAATTATAATCTAGGGTGATGAATCTTGGTCAGATGTCCTTTCTGTTCTGGTGAGACAAAAGTTGTTGACAAGCGTGACGGCGAAGACAATACACGACGTCGGCGCGAGTGCGAGGCGTGCGGAAAGCGATTTACCACATATGAACGGGCTGATATCAGCCTCATGGTTGTCAAGAAGGACGGCCGCCGCGAGCCTTACATCCGCGAAAAGATACGATCCGGCCTCATCAAAGCTTGCGAAAAACGGCATGTTTCTCTTGAAACCATTGACCAGGCTGTTGACCGCATCGAAAAGGCTGTACGCGATACTGATGAAGTTAGCAGCAAGGAGATTGGTGAGCGGGTCATGACCGAACTCAGAAACATAGACAAAATCGCTTACATAAGGTTCGCTTCTGTTTACCGAGAGTTTGATGATCTTACAGCATTTGAACGAGAAGTTCGGTTGCTGAAGACGTAGGTAAGTAAAAACGAGGATGAGGACGGCCTTATCCTCGGACTTAGCAACAGCCGGATCCTTAAAGGAAGAAGGCGCGGCGGCAAGTAAGGATGGAAGCATCGGGCGGTTAGAGACGAATCGCACCGAGCACGCCCTTAGCAACAGTAAATCATATTAAAAATTTCAGAGGTGGGTAAAATGATTGTGCAAATAAGAAAACGTGACGGGACAATAACAAAATTCAACAAGGACAAAATAGCTAATGCTATCTACGGCGCTGCTCGTGAAGCTGGCGGCGAGAGCCGTTTGGAGATTGCGGCTATCGCTGACAAAGTTCTTGAAAAGGTAGAGAGCGAGATGCCCAAAGGCTCGATTCCTACAGTAGAGGGAATTCAGGACATCGTCGAGCAGGTGCTTATCGAGACTGGTCATGCTAAAACAGCTAAGGCTTATATTATCTATCGGCAGAAGCGCGCTGAGCTGCGCACTGAAAAGAAACATATTCTTGAAAAGGATGAGATTGACGAAGTGGNNGACTATGAAGAGTTTGAGGCTGGCTTATACGACGGTGAATTCTCTATAGGCAGCTTTGTTCTGAACAAGTATCATCTGGAAGCTCTCAAGCGGACTTACGATCGTTTCAATCGCAATAGCAACATAAAAGTGAGTTGGACGGCATTTTTGGAGCTACTCAAAAATGGCTCTTTCAATGTCCATGAGAAAGCTTTAGAAGAATTTTACCAGATCATGATCAACAAGCAGTTCATGCCCAATACTCCGGCCATAGCAAATTTTGGAAGCGTTCTCGGATTAGGCTCGGCTTGCTTTGTTTTAGGCATCGACGACAATCTCGAAAGCATCATGGACACACTGAAATATACTGCACTTATTCACCAGGCAGGTGGCGGCACGGGATATAATTTTTCAAAGCTCAGGCCTGAGGGCGACGTTGTCAAAAGTACCTGCGGAGCTGCTTCGGGTCCGCTGAGCTTCATGAACCTCTATGATAGTATGACCGACGTCATAAAGCAGGGTGGCATGCGGCGCGGCGCAAATATGGGAATCATGAATTCGAATCATCCGGATATTGAAAAATTCATAACAGCAAAGGAAGGCAACAAGGCGCTGCGCAACTTTAACATCTCCGTGCTCATCATGGACGATTTCTGGAAGTACTATGAAAAGGACGAGCCTTACCCACTTGTAAATCCAAGAAACAACAAGACTGTAAGGACTGTCAGCCCAAGAATGCTTTTTGACAAGATAGTTTACCAGGCATGGGAATCAGCAGAGCCGGGCGTGATATTTTTCGACCGCATCAACGAGTTCAACCCGTTCCTTAAGCATCTTGGTCCTATTGTCACAACAAATCCATGCGTAGCTGCGGATACGCTTGTGTCTACAGAACGTGGTTTGGAAAGAATTGATTCCATGAAAACCGATAAAATAACAATAGATAGCAGAACAACTTCACAGGCATCTGACTTGTTATATACGCAAATAGGATGCAGAACTGTTCAACTCGTAAATAGAGTAAAAACAGGGTACAAGGATTGTTACAAAATTGAAACTAACTCAGGCTATGAAGTAACAGCTACGCCTGACCACAAAATTTTGACAACAGGTGGCTGGAAACAGGTACAGGATATATCAGAAGACGATAGCATTTTAATTCAGTCCGGAGAAGGCAAATTCAACAGCGACGATAACTTACCGTTTGATGTCAAGAATGAAGTAACCGGTGCAAACGGAAGAATTTACAGATTCAACCTGCCTACTAAATGGAGCAGAGAACTTGGTATTTTGTTGGGCTGGCTAACAGGAGACGGCTGGATAAATTACGAGACAAATCAGGTTGGACTTGTTTTTGCCAAAGAAGACGAGGAAGCCAAGAAAATAATCCAACCTATATTTGAAAAATACTGCAACAGAGAAATAAAAGAAATGAAATATCCAAATGGGTGTGTACAGCTAAGATCGTCCAGTAAACATGTGATAAATTTCTTAAAAAATCTAGGAGTAACAAAACAAAGAGAAGTGCCTTCATCTCTATTCGTAGCCACGGAAGAGGCTGTTCTAGGATTTCTCGAAGGGCTTTTCTCTTCAGACGGAACAATAGCCATGGGAACGAAAAGCAGGAATTATGTGAGATTGAATTCAAGCTCCTTAAAACTGCTCAAGGATGTGCAAAAAATCCTGCTAAATCTTGGTATTAGAACTTCTATATATGACAGGTCAACAAATTCAAAGATATTCAGATACACAAAAAAATCAGGAGAAATAATAAAGTACAAAACATCCGGAGAAAACTATGAATTGAACATAAGTAAAATAAATCTGCTCAACTTTGTACAAAAAATGAGCTTCATACAAAACAAAAATAAGCAAAAAATAGTAGCGTTGCAAAAATTCGAGTTCTATAAAGAGAGGTTTGCAGACAAAGTAAAATCTAAGGAATTCGCAGGCAAAAGAGAAGTATGGGATATAACCGAACCGCAAACACACTCGTTTATCGCTAATGGTATTATTGTGCACAATTGTGGTGAAGTTCTGCTCTATCCGAACGAGCCGTGCAATCTTGGATCAATAAATGTGTGGGCATTTGTCCGTGAGAATGAAAGCGGTGACGTTTATGTCGACTGGGATCAAATGCAGAATACGATAAGAGTCGCGACGCGTTTCATGGATAATGTTATAGACATCAACCGCTGGCCGCTCAAGCAGATAGAAGACATGGCGCTGGCAACAAGAAAAGTCGGCTTTGGCGTCATGGGCCTGGGCGATATGCTTTTCGAGCTTGGTTTACCTTATGATGATGACGACGGCCGCGCATTCATGGAACAGCTCATGGAATTTATCAACTACTGGACAAAGGTCGAATCAGTAAATCTTGCAAAAGAACGCGGACCTATGCCTTATCTTGACAAATCATTCTACCCTGAAGGCAGGCTGCCGTTTGCCGGCGCGACCCATAAGAATGCACGACTTGACTGGGCTTCCCTGACAGAGGAAATCAAAAAATACGGCATAAGGAACGGTTATACAACTATCATAGCACCCACAGGCAGCATAAGCATGATAGCCGGCTGCTCATCTGGTATGGAGCCTGTCTATAGCCTTGTCTTTGAAAAGAATGTCAAGGTGGGCAGCTTCTATTACATTGACCCTGTTTTCGAAAAGGTAATGCGCCGTCACGGCCTGTATGACGAGGACCTCATGAAGCAGATAGCTGAGAACCGCGGCAGCATAAGGAATGTGCCTTACATATCCCAGCGACTCAAGAAGGTTTTCGTGACGGCAATGGATGTCACGCCAGAAAATCACATCCGTGCTCTGGCTGCATTCCAGAAATGGGTGGATTCATCGATAAGCAAGACCAACAACTTCCCGGCTAACGCTACCGTGGACGATATGCGCCAGAGCTACATGCTTGCTTACCAGCTCGGCTGCAAAGGCGTCACAGTGTTCCGCGACTCGAGCATAAAGGAACAGGTTCTTGTCGCGCCAACGAGGGAGCATGTAGAGGAAGTCAAGAAAGAACGCTACGTTGCGATAAAGGAGACCACAACAGAGACGTCAGAAGGCACGCTCCTGCAGCACAAGACCAATGGTAAATACGTATATACAAACTGCCCGACGTGCAAATCGACAGCAATATCATTCAAAGAGGGCTGCGTCACTTGCGACTCATGCGGCTGGGGATTGTGTTCTTAACCCTTTTTCTTGGAAAGAAAAAGCCCTACAAGCAAGAACGAAGTTCTTGCTGTACCGCATTTGCACGCAAATGCTCGTACTGGAAAAAGAACATATTATAAATTTGGCTCGCTAGCGCTCACATGGCTTGCTGCTATAATCAACCTTTAATTTTCTTCTGTAATACTTTTCTTATGCAACCAAAGAAATGGCCCGGCGATGCCGGCAAGACAAAAATGTTAGGCAGCGTGGAGGTCGACAAGGATTCGCTATCTGTAGAGGCAAACGGCGCTGTGGATGAGCTGAATTCTTTTGTTGGCTTTGCCGCTTCCAAGACAAAGGACGCCTACCGGATCGACTTGCTAAAGGACATACAGGGAGATTTGTTTACCATAGGAGCTGAACTGGCTGGCGCAAAGAAACGCGACGACAAGGCAACGCAACTGGAGCCTGAGCATGTCGTAAGATTAGAGGAAGAAATACAGAAGCTGGAAATGGCCATGAAGCCGCTTGAAAGCTTTATCCTGCCCGGAGGCAACGATGAATCTGCGACTCTGCACTTGTGTAGATCAGTGGCCCGCAGAGCAGAGAGAAGGATATTCGCATTGAAAAAAGAGCGCATCATAAACGATGATATTGTAAAATACCTTAACCGGCTTTCCTATTTGTTTTTCTTAATGGCACGGCAGGCTAATGAAACAAGCGGCGTCGAGGAACAGAAGTGGTAAGCTCAGCCCTTTCTAGAAGAAAGCGCTGGCGGAAAGAAATATAGAACTTGAAAAAGCTGGCGGAAAAGAGTATATTATAAAAGAAGCGTGAATTTACCAGAAACTTATATGGCCGTCATGGCCCTCTGCCCGCAGCACTCCTTTTAGATATTCTCTGGTGACTGCGTCTCGTCTTTCAAGAGGGGTGACGAAAAAACCATCTCCTTCATTTTCTTTGTAAAGTCTTCCTGCCACAGTCTTGTATTCTACGGAACCTGATGGACTAAAAACGTGAATAGGCATCCACTCGTCTTGCAATTGCTCGTATGTCTGAAGAACAACAAACCTGCCGCTAGGCGTTTCCAGTACTCTTGCCCTTGTCTGCAGGCCGTTTCTTTCTGATACTTCTTTTACTTCGTATGGCATGTTATCACAGCGATAGATTGAACGAAATGCTTTTAAGCCTCTTTCTTGGGAGAAAATCGTTTACGTATTCACTGCGTGCACCAATGTTCGCATTCCATGGCCTTCAGGTAATCGGTTTCCAGGAGCTTTGCGCACTCGTTGATGCAATTTATGCATTCCCTAAACCTGTCTTCCACAGCAATCATGCAGGTCTGGTTCACGACTTTGCACTTAACAAACTGGCGGCAGTTGTCGCCGAAGGAATAGACCATCTCGCAGTTCTGGGCAATATTGGCACCACAAGTGAGGCTGAGACCGTGGCAGTTTTCCATGCCGCATACTATGGGCTTTGGCGGAGCCCTGGGGTATACCAGAAACAGCAGAACTATAATAGATGCAATGAAAATCACATATGCTATGCGGTCGTTCATAGATATTGTTGTGCTATATAACTTAAAATTCTTTCCCGCATATGTAGTATAATGAGAAAGAGCTGGTTCGAGGCTTTCAGCAGCGAAATGAATACTACCTTTACCAGAGAAGATTTTCTAAAATACAATGACATGGTCCGCAAGGATTTTCTGCTTTTCAAGAAATATGTGAAGATACCGGGAAAAATACTTGACATTGGCTGCGGCCTGGGCTGCACGGCTGTTCCTCTTTCGACGTATGGCTATGACGTCACGGGCATAGACAATGATGCAAAAGTTGTAGAAGCAGCACAACAAAATGCGGAAAACTTCGGCGGCAAGATAAAGATTCTTTTTGGCGATGCCCTTGATATTGAGAAGGCCTTTGGCAGGGACTCCTTTAACGCGTGCATATCCGGAGGCGTCCTGGAACACTTTTCAGAAGGCCAGATAAGGGAACTGATAAACAAACAGTTGTACGTGGCGCCGGTTGTCATAGCCTCGATGCCAATAGCAACGGATGATGTCCGCGACTTGTACAAGGACTATGAAATGCGCATATGTAAAGACGGCTTTTACAGGAATTTATGGATGGCAGACCACTGGCTAAAGCATGTGTTAAGAGGCTTCAATGTCCTCGAACACCGCACAGGAAAGGCAGCGGAAGTCATAGGCGGCTTTGACGAACTGCTCGTAATAATAGGGCGATAGCATGATTCAGCACAAAGACGGAGAATTCTTTTTAATAGTAAATGGCAAGAAGGCTGTTCTGGACTATACGCTAAACGGAAAGGGGATGGACATCTTTCACACTTTTACCGATCCTGAACTGCGCGGCCAGGGACTTGCCGAGCAACTGGCACAAGCGGCATTTGAATATGCCAAAAAGAACGGTTTGCATGTGATACCAACATGCCCTTACATAAAAGACACTTTTCTCAAAAAACATCCTGAGTGGGATAGCATCACAGAGCACTGGTAGAATTTTGTAATTTCCCTGTAATTTCATTTTATCTTTAAATTAATTTAACATAATCAGTTAGCATGGTTTACTTGCACCGTGACCTGCAGGGACACGAATTTAATTTTCATGAAATATCAATGAAGCCACGTAGGATTCCGGGCTTCCCGCGCAATCAGGTGGATCTTAAAACTCGCGCCGCGCGCAATCTTGAATTATATATGCCGCTGGCAAGCGCACCTATGGATACGGTAACGGAATATGAGATGGCAGTATTGTTAGAACTTAATGGCGGGCTCGGAGTACTGCACTATAATTCAACAGTCGATTATCAGATAGAGCAGCTAAAAAGAGTGAAAAATTACAAATCAGCATTTGTCAGAAATCCGGTATGTCTGCGACCTGACAGCACAGTACATGATGTCTATGACGTACACAACCACTATGGATTTTACAGCGTACCAATAACAGAAGATGGGACGCCACAGACGCGCCTTCTTGGATTTGTCAGCTATCATGATATACGTTATCAAGACAATAGAAAAACGAAACTGCGCAGTATCATGACGCCGCGCGACAGGCTTATCGTGGCAGCAAAAAAAGACACTGTAGATAGATGGGACATAAAAACTGCAAACATGCTGATGAAAGAACACAACCTGAATGTGCTTACAGTAGTTGATAATAAAGACAGACCATATGCACTCGTTACCGATCGTGACATAAGGCTGCATGAGAAGTACCCCCATGCGAGCGTTGACGACAACAAGCAGCTTCTTGGTTTTATTGCAATAAAGGGCGACTGGCATGATAAAAAAAGGGGATCTGAAGAGCAGGACAGAATATACAGGGCCGCAGAGGCTGGTGCAGACGGCATAGTAATAGACCAGGGTGTTGTGTACGGGTCGCAGCCTGAAATAGTCAAATGGGTAAAGAAACACTTTCCTGAAATGCATACAGGTGTTGGCAACGTGTGCTGTGGCGAGGTGGTCGAAGAACTCATGGGAAGGACTGGTAAATTTATAGACTTCATAAAAGTCGGAGTAGGTCCTGGCATGGCGTGCACAACCACGCAGGAGCTTGCCATAGGACGGGCCCAGCCAGCTGCTGTTTATGACTGCGCCAGAACCGTGAAGCGACTTGCAAAAAGGTATGGTGACATGCCGATATGGGCCGATGGTGGAGTAAAAAAACCTGGAGATGCTACTTTGGATCTCGCCTTGGGTGCCACTGTGGTTATGGTCGGCGGAATTTTAGCAGGTTATGAAGAAGCGCCAGGTAGAAAAATAGATAAGGGTAATGGTGTATGGAAAAAGGAATTCCGTGGCATGGGCTCAATGAGTGCGATGAAAGCCGGCGGCGATGCGAGGTACAGTCTGGGTAAAGAAGCTATAAGAGTTGTTGAAGGACGTGAAATGGAAGTGCCATACAAAGGCGATGGAGAACCGATATTAATAGAGTTCGTAGAAGGGATCAAGCAGGCCATGAACAAGCTGGGTTTCAGAACTATAGACGAGCTGCAAAGATACTGCATGATAATTCCTAATTCTAACAGGCAGCGAGAGTGATCAAAACACTGGGATAAAAATTATTCTGTGTGGTAACACTGTAATTTCCCCGTGATTTCATTTTATCTTTAAATTATCTTAACATGTAATAGAGTTGGTAAAAAAATGTCGGCAGATGTTATAATTGGATGCCAGTGGGGCGACGAAGGAAAAGGCAAGATTGTTGATAAAAGAGTTTCTTCTTACAGGGCTAATGCAAGATGCGCCGGCGGACATAACGCAGGTCACACGGTAATAGTAGACGGACAGAAATATGTTTTTCACATGGCTCCTTCTGGCCTGCTTCATTCGGGCGTGTACAATGCAATAGGCAATGGCTGCGTCATAGACCTAAAGGCTCTGGGTTCTGAGCTGGAAGGACTACAGAAAGCGGGAGTTCAAATAACACCAGAGAACTTTGGCATATCTTACGGCGCTCATGTAATAATGCCCTATCATGTTGAGGAAGAAAGATCAAAACTTTCAAAATCCATTGGAACAACCGGCCGCGGCATAGGACCAGCCTATACGGACAAGGCAAGAAGAAGCGGAGTAAGAATTAGTGATTTATACAATATTGACAAACCGGAAATAAGAGACCGTGTTCTTGGTATAATTGAAAGCAGATATAGAATCGACAAGGAAAGATTTTTGCTAACAATGGAAAAACACTATAGCGCAGGAAAAGTAAAGCGTTGGCTTGCGAAGGCATTGCTTACTTCTTTAGATAAAGACTTTGATGTTGACCCAAGGAAAGTTCTAAGAGAACTCCAAGATGCATTTCAACCGATGAAACAATACGCTGATGATGTTTCTTACGTATTAAACAGAATGCTTGCCCAAGGCAGTAGAATACTTATTGAAGGCGCCCAGGGCGCTGGACTGGATGTGGACCACGGCACCTATCCAAACGTCACCTCTTCGAATACAACCATAGGCGGAGTGCTTACAGGCCTGGGAATAGAACCTCACCAAATCGGCAGAGTAACAGGCGTAGTCAAAGCCTATGCAACCCGCGTCGGCAGCGGCGCATTTCCAACAGAGCTTGACAATGCCATAGGCGAAGGCATAAGAGAAAGAGGCATTGAAAGAGGCGCGTCCACGGGAAGACCCAGAAGATGCGGCTGGTATGATGCAGTGCAGGTAGCGGATGCTGTAAAGAAGAATGGCGTCACTGAACTGGCAGTAATGAAACTTGACGTACTTGATGAAGAACCAGGAATCAGATTGTGTGATAGTTACGAACTGGACGGTCGTGAAGCAAGATTTCCTGCTTCTGACGCACTGCTTGCCCTATGCAAGCCGCTTTTTGAAAATTTTGACGGGTGGATGACTTCCACAAAAGAAGCAAGAAACATGAAAGAACTACCGAAAGAAGCAAAAGCATACCTGAAAAGACTGGAGATGCTGGCTGGCGTTCCGATAACTTATGTATCTGTCGGACCGGACAGAACACAGGGAATAGAAGCTGATTGGTTGTAAATAACGCTACATCTTTCTCCTAAGAATTCTACTTATTAAGTTATTCCCTTCTCATTATAATTATGAAAGGCATAATCGAGGACCTTAACTGGAGATACGCGACGAAGCTCTTTGACCCTAAAAAAAAGGTTTCGCAGTCTGACCTTAACGAACTACTCGAAGCTCTGCGACTTTCTGCTTCGTCCCATGGGATTCAGCCATGGAAATTTGTTGTTGTGACTGATAAAAAATTACGCGTGGAGCTAAGAAAAAGCGCGCGTGGTCAGCCGCAGGTCACAGACGCTTCCCACCTTATTGTTCTCTGTGTCAGGACAAATGTCGATGAGAAACATATCAAGAAATATATCCAGGATATGGCGAAGACAAGAAATGTTACAGTCAATTCTTTGAAAGATTATGAAGGTTCGATGACAGGCTCCATAAAAAGAAAAGACAAAGAAGAAATTCTTGAGTGGTCGATACGACAGGTTTACATATCACTGGGTATGCTTCTCACTGCGTGCGCCACCAAGAGAATAGACGCCTGTCCCATGGAAGGATTTGACCACACAGCCTTTGACCGCCTGCTCGGATTGGAAAAGGAAAAACTTACTTCTGTTGTGCTTTGCCCAGTGGGCTACCGCGGCAATGACAAGTATGCAAAGGCGAAGAAGGTGAGATTTCCGCAAAGTGAGATCATAATAAAGCGATAGCTAAGACGAAGGCATGTGTTCGCTTCAATTAATTAACTTTACTCCGATTTTTTCTAAAGACGGAACGTTGTGTTCGCTTC
>DUFR01000029.1 GCA_013331845.1 Candidatus Aenigmatarchaeota archaeon
AAATAGATTTGTATAATGAAGGCTTGAAATCACATCAATTTTCAAAATTACTTTCTATCTCCAGCTTTATCGGGTTTGTCAGGCAGTAAACACCTGGACATCTTTCTTTTGCAAGTTGCTCTATTTCTTTCAGGTCGCCGTTACCGGAAGCCGCTACAATCAATTTCACGTTTTCTACTATTGGCTCGTCGCCAAGCCCCAGAGGCTTTGTCAAGTTAACCTTATTTTCAACGGCTATTTTCAGCCGCTTCAGTTCCACGCCTTTCTCAGCAGCTACAGATGCAAACGTCTGTGCAAAGCATGCAGCTAGGCCGAATAAGCAGTATTGAACAGGATCAGGCTTCGTGCCAGAGCCACCCATAATAGGAGGACCGTCCGCTTCTACAATAGTTTTACCTGTAGCGTGCTCCAGCGCAGCTGTGAACTGCACGCCTGAGAAATTCCAGTCACCTTCCACGTGTTTTGTTTTGATTGCCTTGCCTTTGTCTGCTTTAACTTCTTCCAGAAAAGCGCCAGCTTTGTCCATATCTAGATTATTTAGTTTCATATTAACACCTCAGGTATAACTAGAAAAGAAAAAAATAAAAATCACTTTCTTCGCATCATTGGGCAGTGCTCTACCATTTCGTCGAATTCTTCGTCAGTGAAGTTCATGTGTTCCTTCATCTCTTTTCTCATCCAGTCTATGTCATCTTGGTCGTGGATAAAATTGCCGCCCATCATCCCCATCATATTCATCATACTGCCCATGCCGAAGCTGTTGTCCATCATAGTATTCTGGTTACTGTTGCTGTGAGCACTTGCGAGACCAATGGACAGTGCCGCTATAGCTGCGATGGCAATCACGACTAACAGATACTTTGATTCCATATCTATCACCATGCAATTATAGAACAAGCCGCAATAACTAGGTTGCCTCTGAAACGGTTTAAAACGGTCAGCGCAGGTCTTTGGACAAAAATACTTTGTATGTCTTTCCTTGTCGTTCTCTCTGTACCAAATTCATTTTGTCCAGCCTGGTAAGAGTTGTAGACACCTTTGCCTTGCTCCATCCAAGGCGTGCACGCAATGAATCCTGTGTTATAGAGCCGGCTCTTTCAATTTCCTTGATCATCTTTTTTTCATCAGCAGAAAGTTTCTTCTTTACTATAGAAAGCGCTTTCTGGCTGCTGTCTACAGTCCTGCGGACGGGAGCCTTTGTCTTTACTCTAGCAGACACAAAAAATCCCATACCCAAAGCGATTATTAATGCAAGTACGTTTGGAACCGCGCTTTGCTGGGAAAGTCCCATCATCTGCTGCATTGCCTCGTACATTGTCCGCGGCGTCTGGACAAAAAATGGTGTTATGAGTATGCTAAGGATAAAGTACGTAACCACAACTACAAAAATTATGAGGAATATTTTTGCCGTCTGATCGAGATGTATCTGGCCTTTCATGTAAAATATATACTCTATAATGAATTAAAAACCCATTCAGCGTTCTTCTCTTTGAAGTATTTGTCCTTAGATACCTGAATGAACAGTGTATTGACAGCTGCGATGTGCTCCTGCATCAAGGCCTTTGTGCCATATATATCTTCAATTGCTCCTTTGCATTTTCCATAGATTGTTGCAAAATCTCCGATAGAGACATCAACGCTTGTTATCTCATCAGCTGGCTTGATTTCGCTGTCTTTCTTTTCTGCTTGAGTCACGCCCCAGCCGCACTTCTGGTGCCGTTGCCATTTCTCAGGTATCTACCCATCGCAGCCCGGACACAGGCCTGGCTTTGCACAAATTTTTGAAAGGATTAAAAGCGTTGTTAAAAATAGGAGTAGTTGACAAACTTTGTACAGGGAACCTACCTATGGCAGCAAATTTCCAGCATTTTGCCTTAAGGCACGAAAGTCTTATAGCTGTATTAGAAGGTATAATTATAGAGCCTGTACGGGTTTGCTGGGCTCGTAGTCTAGCTTGGTAGGATCCGAGGTTCGGGACACCTTTCTTGGAAAGAAAAACTGTACTAAAAGAAGGTGCGATGTACCTCGTGGCCGGAGTTCAAATCTCCGCGAGCCCATTCAGTCCTTTTAAGAAAAGTGCTGCAAACATGAACAAGGTTCATGTTGCACAGCATTGGAAGCAATGCTTGTGGCGGAAAAACATTTTTACTTCTTTTTTATTGAATTATAGTATTCATGTTTCTGCAGTGCCGTGTAGAAGAAAATCACGAACAGCGCGCCATAGAGCATGCTATAGGGCGTGCCCAGAGCAGGATTGAAAAGCACTACAAGATCGAGAAGAGAATAAACAACAAGCGAGTAGGGAACAATCCACCACGTGAGAATCCAGCTCTTTTTTATCACCTTCATGTTGCGTTTGTGAAATGACATGGAGTAGAATTTTCTGTAGACAGGCCAGTTCTTCTTCATAACTTCCCATATATAAACTATAAGCGGGACCGTTGCGATAGCGCCGAGGAAAAAAGCGCCAATGCCATTACCAGAAGAAACCTCTGCCTCAAAACCAAGCAGCGCGAGAACTGCCACGATAAGCGCGATGCCAGGATTCAGGGAAGTTATCATAATTATCACTAATCAAACGGGTTCCTAATAAGGTTTTCTATTTCCATTTGTTCAGGCAATATCCCAATAGAAATTCCATAATTCTTTGCCTCAGCTATTTTTCCCTTTTCACGTTCAGAGAATTCGAATACTCTATTTCTAAAAATAACTATCATCTTGTC
>DUFR01000005.1 GCA_013331845.1 Candidatus Aenigmatarchaeota archaeon
GCGTTGCCGGAATTTCTAGGATTTAATGTAGTGCAGATTGTAACTCCGACCACGCCGCCCTATGAAATTCAATACCACAATGGCCGCCCAAGAAACTTTTTTGCAGCTAGTTATAGCGATGCCCTGAAGCATCTTGAAAAATAGCTTAATCAGATGGTTATATTCACGACAGGCACGTTTTCTGCTCCGGGTGTAGTAGCCTTGAAGTAATCTCTCTCACCAAAGCCAAACCATCCGGCAATTATGTTTGAAGGGAACACCTTTGTGGCTGTGTTGTATTCCCTGATAGCATCATTGTAACGTGTGCGGGAAACAGAAACCATGTTCTCAGTTTCCGTAAGACTATCGCTAAGTGCCTGGAATTGCACACTTGTCTGCAGAGTTGGATAGTTTTCCGCGACTACCAACAGCTTTGATATGGCGCTTTCTATCTGATTCGACGTCTCAACTTGCTGATTCACACTGGGCGCGTTCTGCCATTGCGTTCTTAATGTGGATAATTCCACCAGCGTAGTTTTTTCGAATTTTCCAGAAGCCTCTAGAGTATTGACAAGGTTTGGTATAAGGTCAATTCGGCGCTGATATTGCGTCTCAACATTAGCCCAGGAGTTGTCAACTCCCTGGTTCAGCATGACTAGAGTATTGTAGGAACCCCATATTGTTCCAACAAGTATCAAAATAATCAGAACGACTATACCGATTCCAATCCACTTCATTGGTAATTTCTGAGGTACTTTTTGTGCCATAGTTATTCCTTCTTACCACATCTTTAAAAAGATTTTATCGTCCTGCTCCTCCGCCGCCGCTACCTCCGCCGCCGAAGCCGCCCCCGCCGAAGCCTCCGCCGCCCCCGCCGAAGCCACCAATTATTAGAGGAGCATAACGTTTTTTGCGCTTAAATTTTTTCTTACACTTAAGGCACGTGCAATAATCACCTTCGCATTTGATCTTACCCCTGCAGTAAGGGCATCGGTTTGACATGGCAATCGGTATAATAATTATGACAAGAAAAACGAAGAGAGGAAAATTGCCGAGTACCAGGCTTAAAATTATGTCCACTGTCTGGTCCCTGGGAACAACTTTTCCCGGCACATAATCAACAAGCTCGTCTGACAATCCAAGCAGGATAATATCCAGCGCTGTCTGGTAATCTCCCTGAGTATAGTAAGGCATTGCCTTGTCAAGTATCGTACCCGCCTCTGACCCTGTAATATAGCCCTGAATTCCCCAGCCAAGTTCTATGCGCATTCTGTTGCCAACAGTACCGTTCTTTACCATCAGAATAAGTATGCCATTATCCTCGCCCTTCTTGCCTATGCCCCATTCCTTGAAAAGATCAACGCCGTAGGAGAAGAGTGTGTAACCTTCCGGAACGCTATCAAGAGTCACGACAGCAACTTCTATCGTGGTATTCTGCTCATAAAGCAGTAGTCCTTCCTCAAACTGTGCCCTATCAGGAAGTATGTTGGCATAATCATTAACAAAGCCTGTTGACTGGGGAAGCGCGAAAGCCGTCACGGCGAATAGAAGTATAAAAATTGCGTATTTTTTCATGTGTTCACCATCATACTTGAATCAAAAAATTCAAATACCCTGTTTTTGCGGCTCTGTAGGGTACATTAAACGCCCAGTGTATGTTTTAGTGTTTTTTTGACAAACAAAAATCTGGAACAGTATGATACCAGAGTAATAAACAACTCCCCAGAGACCCAATCCAGAAGACATCAACAATACAGCTGTTAAAATAAAAAAACCAAAGCGAAATATGTAGCTAAAGATAAGCTTGATGCTCTTGTCAATGAATTTTCCGATAATGCTTATAAAAAAGAATATCATCACAATGTAATTTCCGGAAATATAAAACACTAAAAATCCAAACAGTAAGTAAAAGATCAAAAGAAAATTTCTTGATGTAAATATGCCCTTTTTCATTAAATTTGGCGAACCAAACATGGCAGTTGAGTGTATGGCAAGGAATTCTATTATGAATATCCATACTACTGAGTCTGCCAAAGTACTGTTAGGCATTGCAACTGCCAGGATGAACGTAAGCAGAATAGATAAATTGACCGCTATTGTCAGATAAAAAAATAATTTTCCTGTTTGTTAAGCATTTAATCAATTCCAAAGAATCTTTTCGCGTTCTCCGTAGTTATTGCAAGAACATCTTCCTTGCTCAGTTCCTTCAGTTGTGCGATAACTTCCGCGCTTTTCTCGATCTTCCACGGCCGGTTTGTCAACTCATGCGAGTCCGGGTCAAGCCACGGTGAATCCGTCTCGAGAAGCATCTGGTCCATGGGCACCAGTTTAGCGAGTCTCTGGTGCTTGAAGCTTTTGCAGACAAGAGTAGCGAAAGATATCATCCATCCCTGTTCCAAGCATTTTTTCAGCTGGCCTTCGCTTCCAGAGAAGCAGTGCATCATAACATGTTTGCAGCCGCTTTCAACAAGCATGTTAATCGCGTCGCCTATGCCTTCATCGCTGCCATCTTTGTTGCCCTTTCCGTTGCGCGAGTGGATGACTAAAGGCAGACGAAGTCCTTTTGAAAGGTCAATAAACTTTTGGAAAATTTCCTTTGACCTCTGCTGGTCATCTGCTTGAGTTACCCAGTTATAATCAAGCCCAACCTCACCAATAGCCGATACCCATTGTTTGTTTTCTCTTATGAATTCTGTGTATTCGTTTATGTCCTTGTCATGGTAGTCCTTCATGCTCTCCGGATGAAACCCCATGCAGGCAAAAACAAAGCCGGGATATTTCTTATGTAACTGCAGAACCTTTTCCCTGTCTTTTATGTCAGCGATAGAAGCGACTATAGCTGTCATTTTTCTCTGCATAGACTCTTGAACAATAATGTCAGCATCCATGTATTCAAGGTGGCAATGAGCGTCTATCATAAGAAATCTATGTTATAAAGGTTTTTATTATAATTTTCTCCATGAAACGGGCTGGCGCAGTTCTTGCTTTGTTAGGCACGCTTTATTCCAATCCTGCGGCAGTACAGCAAAATACAGAGACGACATATGAAATACGTGCCGTAAATCCTGATACGGAATGGATAGAACTTATCAAGAAAGATGTTGAAAAAATCCCAGATCATATTCAAATTGCATTGAACAGGTCAGGCGGCGGGATAATAATTTTTGACGGCAGTATCACCGACAACCCAGAACTTGAAGATTACAGGGGAAGGATCTTGCCGCATAGGGATATTTTCTATGATGTTCTTGATGGAAAATATCTGGACATGAAAGCATTCGTCAAACAAAAAATTTTCAGGTACACAGGTACAATATGTGTCGCTCTCCATGAACTGGGCCATATGATTGATGACGTGTTTGGCTATCCTTCAGATTCTGACAGTTTCAGAGATGTATTGAAATCAGTAAAATTCTACGAAGGTGTTGAGGAACCGGACCAGATATGGGCGGAATCGTTCGCAAGATTCTACTATTCTAGTGAATCCAATACCGGCTTAAAAAATAACTTCCCAAAATTGCATAAATATTTTATGGATTTTGAAAGTGTCACTGCAAACGATGACCGTGCTTCCCGGTAAGCGGCACAAAAGCATAATATCCGATAAAAGTTTCTTTTATTTTGCCGTTCTTCTCTATAAGCATCATCCTGTCTTCAACCGGTATAACAAGGCGTCCGCCTTCTTTCAGTTGCTCTATCAGAGGCTTCGGCACGCTTGGCGCACTTGCCGCAACTATTATCCGGTCATATTTTCCCGGATATCCAAGAGAGCCGTCGATGTTCAGCACATTAACGTTTTTGTATCTTGCAAGATTTTTCTTTGCGAATTCAAAGAGCTCAGGAATAATTTCGGTTGTAATTATTTTCCCGCCCGTCCCTACAATCTCTGATAGTATAGCAGCCTGATAGCCACTTCCAGTGCCGACTTCCAATATCTTGTGTCCCTTCTTTGCCTCCAGCAGTTCAGTCATGACTGCCACCGTAAGGGGCTGTGAAATTGTCTGGCCATGACCTATGGGCAGAGGCTCGTTGGTATAAGCGTGTTTTTTATATTCTGCCGGGACAAAATCTTCTCTTGGCACTTTATTGAACGCATCAATCACGGCTTTCGTTTTTAGGATTTTTTCATCCACAAGCTCGGTCAGCAGTTCATCTCTTTGCATAAGAAGAATTAGTAGGAAAAATATT
>DUFR01000014.1 GCA_013331845.1 Candidatus Aenigmatarchaeota archaeon
GAATCAGCAAAGATGGCAAAGATTGACATGCCGCTTCTTGAGCTGGCAGTGAAGATAGAAGCCATGGTTCTTGAGAGAGGCGCTGAGATTGCATTTCCTGTTAACCTTTCGCTTAACGAATTCGCTGCACACTACACTCCTCAGAGTAATGACGAAACAAAAATAAAATCCGGTGATGTGCTTAAGATAGATGTAGGCACTCACCTAGATGGCTACATAGCTGATACTGCCATAACCGTTGATTTTGGAAACAATAATAAATTGCTCCAAGCTTCCAGAGACGCGCTGAATGCTGCCGTTGACCTAGTGAAGCCTGGTGTGACCATAGAGAAAATATCTACAGCGATAGAAGAGACTATAAAATCTTCAGGCTTCTTACCAATAGAGAACCTTACAGGTCATGGTCTTGACCGCTACGTAGAGCACACAGAACCAACAATACCAAACGTTGCCTTGAGAAACAACCGTACGCTTGAAGAAGATCAGGTAATCGCCATAGAACCTTTTGCCACTAATGGCGCTGGTCATGTAAAAGATACGTCAGAAGTCATGATATTTTCCTTCTACGAGGACAAGCCTGTAAGAAGCATAGACGCTAAAAAGCTGGCTGCTTACGCATTAAGCTTCAATGGGCTTCCGTTTGCAGAACGCTGGCTGTTAAATAAAGAGGCAACAACCACAGGAGTTCCTGATTCCCTTTTCAAAATCCGTCTCGCGCTTCGTGAGTTAGTGCAACGCGGTGTGTTCTATAGTTATCCTGTGCTTCGCGACGCAAAAGGCGGCTTGGTGAGCCAGGCTGAGCATACGATAATAGTGCGAGACGATCCTATAATTATTACTAAATAACTAATTCACTATAATGGCGTGCTTGCTGTTGAATTCAGGCGATGAGTAAGCAAAAAATAAGCGGACATGTAACATATAAAAAGATTCCCCACGCATTCGTATTACTTCAGCTTAAAAAGTTTTTAGCTAGATGGTAATTGTGATAAAATGTTAGCAATAATAGACAATGGCAAGGGTGCAGAGCAGATAGCGCACATGATAAGAGGCCAGAAAGTCATTGTAAAGCCAGAAAAAGCTGACACGAAGGCAACTGCTTTTATCCTGTCTGATGGCGACCTGAAGAACCAGAAACATAATGACAAAATAATAAAATCCTTTGATAAACCGCTTCTTGCTATTGGTGCTGGTTATNNGAGAACTTCGACGTCATCGCTTCTTCCAAGGAACCGGAGATAATAGCCGACACGGAGAAGCCTTTCTTTGGCGTTCACTTCAACCCGGAAATGGGTGGAGATGGGATGAAAATCATTGACAACTTCGTGAAGTTCGTCGAAATGTGGGGAAAATACCACAAAGGGTAAATAAGACACGGCGTAATTTTTATGCAAACAAATGTTTTCATTTTTCACGGAACAGAAGGATACCCCGAGGAAAATTGGTTTCCGTGGCTAAAACAAGAGCTAGAGCAAAAGGATTGTAAAGTCTTCGTGCCGCAATTTCCCTCGCCTCCTGTAGTGCCAGCGAGAATAGAATTTTGGTTTGATGTTCTCAAGAAACATGAAAAATATATAAGCGAGGCCAGTATACTCATTGGTCATAGTTTAGGAGGCATCTTTACACTTCGTATACTAGAAAAGTTAAACCATCCAGTTAAAGCAGCTTTCTTTATTGGAACTCCAGTCGGGGTTCGACCTATTTTGAACTATGACCGTGATAATAGCTTTAGCGGTTTTTCATTCAATTGGGATTCAATAGAAAAGAAAGCTGCTCATTTTGTAGTTTTCCAATCTGATAACGACCCTTATGTATCTCTCGGAAATGGGGAGGAGCTTGCAAAACACCTAAATGTGGCGATGAATTTCGTACCAAATGCGGGTCACTTTAATAAAAAAGCCGGGTATGTCACATTCGAAAAATTAAGGGATAGAGTTTTGGAGATTCTGAAAAATTAAAAACCGTGAGCTACAATACTGGGTACTTCTTATTTATCTAACAAAAACCAGAATCATCCTAGAAGGGATTGTTATATGAATCCTGTTCATAGGATAATGATAGTGACAGAATGCCGCCTCTATCTCGCCACGCTTCGCTGTTGCGTTTGTTTCCCGTCCGCAGGCTATGCAGTTCATACTAATCATCCTGTATAGGATATTTCTTCCTCTATTACCTGAGATTTTCTCTTCTTCAATACGCTTTCGTAAAACTGGTTCATCTCTTCGCTAACAGAAGGTCTTATATCCTTCAGCGCATGCTCAAAATCTGCGCGCGTTACTACGTCAACATCTGTATTTCTTCTCATGGCATTCATTCCCGCTTCGCGTACAAGTCCTCCAAGATCAGCGCCAGAATGTCCGACAGTTTCTTTTGAAAGTTTCTTCATATCAACATCGCCAGCGAGAGGCATGTCTTTTGTGTGGACACCAAGTATCGCAAGTCTTGCCTTCTCGTCTGGCGTCGGAACAAGTATCTGTCTGTCAAAACGCCCTGGTCTCAGAAGTGCAGGATCAATAATGTCTGGCCTATTGGTTGCCGCTATAACAATAACGTCATGAAGATCCTCAAGACCTGATATCTCGGCAAGCAGCTGACTGACTACTCTCTCAGAAACATTATCACCCTGGCTCATTCCTCTCCTGGGTACCAGCGCATCTACCTCATCAAAGAATATTATTGCCGGAGCGACCTGCTTTGCCCTGCGGAAGACATCTCTTATATGTTTTTCGCTTTCGCCAACCCACATGGAAAGCAGCTCAGGTCCTTTTACTGATATGAAATTTGCGCCGCTCTCGTTAGCCACTGCTTTGGCAATCAGTGTTTTCCCGCATCCTGGTGGTCCAAAAAGCAGCACGCCGGAAGGTGGTCTTATCCCTAGGTGCTTAAATGAATCAGGATATTTGAGAGGCCATTCTATAACCTCTTTCATAGATTTCTTTACGTCCTCGAGTCCTCCAATGTCTTCCCATTTAACTCTTGGAATTTCTATGAGTACCTCACGCATAGCTGACGGCTCCACCATTTTCATTGAGTATTCGAAATCCTCTTTTGTAACAATTAGTTTCTTCAGTATTTCCTGCGGTATCGGCTTGTCGCCCTTTATTGATCCCATGTCCATTTTGTTCTCTTCTAGCACGCGTCGGAGCGTATGCATAGCTGCCTCCTTACACAGCGCTGTTATGTCAGCACCAACATAACCATAGGTGATATCAGCTATCTGGATGAGATCAACACTCTTGTCAAGCGGCATTCCTCGCGTATGTATCTGCAATATCTCTTTGCGACCTTCCTTGTTGGGAACACCCAGTTCTATTTCTCTGTCAAAGCGGCCTGGCCTTCGAAGTGCAGGGTCAAGTGCATTGGGTATGTTGGTGGCCCCAATAATTATCAGCTTTCCACGGGCCTTTAGTCCGTCAAGCAGTGTGAGCAGTTGGGAAACAACTCTTTTTTCCACTTCACCCTTTACTTCCTCACGCTTTGGCGCAATGGAATCTATCTCGTCTATGAAAACAATAGAAGGCGCACTCTTTTCTGCCTGTTCAAATATCTTGCGTAAATTTTCCTCCGACTCTCCATAAAATTTGCTATTATGTAATAGTAACATATTTGTAGTAGTGAAGTTATCTTTGTCGACAGTAAAGTCATAAAGCTCTTGCTCGCCGGCATAATTTATTTTTTCTATTTTTTCCCATGCTATATCGGTGCGCATGAGCGTGGTAAATTCTTTTTTGACATTTTCATCGGCAATCCCGTTTGATTGTGCTATGTCAAATAGTCTTTCCATAGCGTGTTTTGTAACCGGATGTGTTCCGTAAATATAGTAATCATGATTTCTGAATTTCTTGTATGGTAGTGTTCTTACAGCATTCAGAAGCAGTGTAGGGCGTGGGATATTTTCATGTTCCTTGATTCTCTTTACTTTTTTGATTTCTTGGAGCTTGTCAAGCTTTTTCGTTCCGCTGCCAATTTCAGCGAACTTTACACGCCCATCATATCCTCTGACAACAAGCTTATGCATCAAGCCTTTCGGGGTTTTATGCTCTTTCAGTTTAGCCGCTATTCCAAGCTTTACTTGCAGTAGTGTCTGCAATTCCTGTAAAAAGCCGCGATTAACGCTATAAAGAATAGGTGTCGGGTAGTTGATTCCTTTTATCCTGATTATGCCTGTGGTACCATCGCCCTCAAAATACCCGCGGATAAATGCTCTGATTTCATCTTTAGGCAGTTTGAAAAACCATCCCGGAATTGTGAGCTTGTTCCCATTCTCAAAGCCGAGAAGTCTTAAATATTCAACAAGTGTTTTCGAATATAATGAAACCTTCTCAGGATTGTCGTAGAAGTGTGTTATTCCGAATATGTCTCCGCAAAGTTTTTTGAATCTATTTCTCAAATTGATATCAATATTGGCAAAAGAAATTCCATCGCCTCTTTTGTCAATGCTTCCTTCTGCCACTATCAATCCCAAGAATTCAAGCAGCTCTGGAGATGACCTTCTAGACAGCCGGATGAAGTTGCTCCTCGAAAGATTCCTGCTTTTCATCGAATATTTATCGCCCTTTTTGGCTATTCCTTTAATGTCATCAGGCTGGATGTGATAACTTTTCTCCTCTGTACTTACTTTGCTTATCCTTGCTACGTAATCACCCTCCTTAAGCTCGCTTACGCGTTTCCAGACGAGTTCTCCGTTTTCATAAACAAGAAATGGTTGATTGTGCGAAGCAGTAATTCTGTTGCCGTCGGTAATCTCTAATTTATAAGCGGGAGCAGTTAGTTTTGCGGTATGAGTAATATGCGCCTTGGTTATTTTTCCGTTCTCATCAAGAGCAAAAGTAGTAATTGGTTCTTTCAATTTCTTGACCTTTATTTTCCTAACTTCTTCTATTTCTCCGTCGTTCTCGAATATTTCCTTAGCCTTCACAAAGCCTTTCGGATTCGTCATTATCTTTGTATCGCCACTTACACACATAACTTCAGGTCCATTAATAACGAAAAACTTTGCTCCCGACTCATTGGCAACAGCTTTAGCAAGTAAAGTCTTTCCCGAGCCCGGTGGGCCGTGCAAAAGAATACCTTTAGGCGGTTCTATACCTAGCCGCTCGAAAAGCTCTGGATGCTTAAGCGGTAGTTCTATCATTTCCCTTACTTTCTTTACTTCCTCGTGAAGTCCGCCGAGATCTTCATAAGTTACTTCTGGTATTCTTTCCTCTTCCAATGGTTTTGTCATCTGTGGAAGGAGTTCAACATCAGTCGCCCTAGTAACTCTAACAATACCCTTTGGTTCCGTAGCAACAACCACGAACTTTTCCTCGCCAAAAGGTGTGAACAGGAAATCTCCAAAATCCATCCCAAAGAACTGCTCAAACATGCTATTGCTGCGGCGATCCTGAACTATAGGATTAGGTATTATTATGTCGCCTGTAACAAGAGGTCTCATAAGTATATTTTGTTTTATGAGGTTTCCACCCATGTGAATTATTATTCCCTTGCGTGCTGGTGCGATTGTAACGGATTTTGCCTCTATAACCGTCGCCTTTTTCACCTTAACTGGCTCACCAACACCAGAACCACAGTTACGGCGTTCCAAGCCATCCATTCTTACTATATCAAGCCCGATATCAACCGGATATGCCCTTACTGCTATGGCCGCTGTTTTCCGTTTTCCCTCAAGCTCGACAATATCGCCTTCAGCTATGCCTATCCTTTTCATATCCTTTGCTGATATTCTTACAATGCCGCGTCCAAAGTCTCCTTTCTCTGTAAGTTCTCCGACCCTCAATTTAACTTCTTCTGTCATAAGTATCAACTCCGTTATAGCTATCTCTATATGCCTAGGTGATTATTAATTTATCTTTGTTCCTCCGTTTTGTGAGCTAGTTGTCTCATGTCCTTATTTTGCATCATAATCTTCATCATATCGTAATGAACCTTGTCATGCCACTCGTCAAAGAACTGCTCCATTCTTTTCATGTGCTCCAATGCAACTATAAAGGCTGAATCCGCCACCTTTATGTGTGGTATTTCATCCAGCAACCCAGGTCTCCTGTACTCATACTTCTTTGAGCCATTGGGCACAGTCTGATTCCAACCATGCAATTCACGGAAAAACTTGTTCCGCTCATAGTCAGATTCAAAGTCCTCTGCACGAGTGTCAAATGTTATTATGACAGCAGCGCCGTTTTTCTTTATTTCTATTTTCATTTTCAAACCACGTCTTTAGTGTTACCGTTAACACTAAAAGTATATAAAGATTTAGTGATGATGGTAACACTAAACATTATGCTGTTTTTGTTAGTTTAAATTTTCTTCGCCGCTAGTGTTAGCATGCGTGTAGAGACCAATACACCACTGGACAAGCTTCTTGATGGTGGAATAGAAGACGATGCCATTACAAATATCTACGGACCGCCTGGCTCCGGAAAGACAAACATAACATTATCTACAGCACTTTCTGTATGCAACTCCAGTAAGAAAGTTGTTTACATTGATACTGAAGGCTCTTTTTCCGTCGACAGGTTCGAACAGCTTGGCGGAACTGACAAGGAAATGAAAAGTATACTATTTCTGCATGTCCACTCATGGGAAGAACAGCACAAAGCGTTCCAGGGCCTTGAAAAATTAATCGACAAGAATATAGGATTAATAATTGTTGACTCTTTCGTAGCTCTATATCGGTTAGAGTTGGATGAAAAAAACTTCCAACATATAAACAAGCAGCTGGCAACTCAATATTCTATTCTATCAAGGATAACCAGAACAGAACGTATACCAGTATTGGTCACCAACCAAGTTTATAGTAAAGGTGAAACCATAGAGCTGACATCAAGAGCTATTGCCAAGTACTGGAGTAAAACGCTTGTAGAGCTCAGAAAGACCGAGAAGGAAAATCAGCGTGTGGCTATTCTGCGCAAGCATCGAAGTCTGCCAGAAGGCCGCACCATTGAGTTTTTGATAACGAAAGACGGGATGAAACAGGTCGGAAAGTTTAGCATTCTCTAATTTATAAACATTCCAGTTTTGAATTTAGTATGTTAGTCGTAAAATTTCTTGGGCTGGTTGACATATTAACAGCCATAGTTATTTTCATGAATATCAATCTGCTATTTCTAACCATACCTATATTTTTGGTTCATTTCGTCAAAGGTGTAACAAGCATGGCAGCAGATCCATTGGGAAAACTTTATGGTTTTGTAGATTTGATTTCATCTTTTGTAGTGCTGCTACACATAGTATTGCCTGGAGTGCTAAGCTCATTTCTGATAATAATACTACTGTTCAAGGGTGTAACGAGCTTATTGTAAAAAGGGTAATAAAATGGGTCTATATTTTCTCTTTATTTCTAAATCTAATTATTATTGTTGTTCATTATTCTCCCTCCGTTTTCTATTTTGCTACATGAGTGATTCGCGGTTCATCGGAAATGCAGTACAAGCGCGTATGTCATCGCTTCCCAATATGAATTGCATCACGCGATTAAGTCCTATGCCACAACCCGAATGCTGAATTGGGTGTTCACTTACGATATCAAGATACCACTTGAAGTCTTCTATGGTCTTTCCTCTTTCTAGGAGCATCTTGTACATAGATGACTTTTCCAACTTATCCAAGAGTTGACCATGATCGTACTCGCGTTCTGCTGCACCAACTGCTTCGCCGCTATAGGGTAGTATGAGGTCGCAGCTGTTGACAAGTAGTGGATTTTCATTTCGTCTCATGTTAAAGAACTTTATCGCCTCAGGGTAGTGAGTTATGAACAAAGGTGCATTGCCAGCAAGTATTTTTTCATGCCTGCTCTTCAAGTCATCCCCCCATTCAATGTCCACGCCCATTTCATTGAGTTTTTTTATGGCGTCCGTGTATGTAATCCTGGCGAATGGTTTCGTCACTGCTTTGAGTCTTTCTGGACTAATGCCAAGGGCTTCTATCTCAGAACAGACCGCGGCAGCATGTATCATTGCATGAACTATGTTTTCTATGTGCACCAGCAGCTGTTCGAAGTCTCCCGGAAACTCTATCTCCACCAGGGCGAACTCCGTAAGATGCCTCTCATCTATGTCCGGCTCTGCCCGGAAGCTAGATCCAATGCAGAACACTTTTCCAAGTTTGGGTATCAAAGCCTCTAGATATAGCTGGCCTGTCTGCACTAGATACGCATTTTGTCCGAAATAGTCCAGTTCAAAAAGCGTGTCTATGTTTTCGCAGGCACCCGTAACTTTTGTTATATGAGGCAC
Organism: Candidatus Aenigmatarchaeota archaeon; assembly: GCA_013331845.1. GTDB lineage: Archaea > Aenigmatarchaeota > Aenigmatarchaeia > GW2011-AR5 > GW2011-AR5 > GW2011-AR5 > GW2011-AR5 sp10154u. Next base: position 8,229 of record DUFR01000014.1, read on the forward strand.
CAGAACTTCCGTAAACCCCGATTCTGCAAAATATTTTCTTGCGGCTGCCAGAGCCGTGGCCTCTATCATGGTAATAGATGCAAGTTCATTGGTTGTAAGCACGCTCGCCCTGTTATTCGTCTGTTTCAGCGCGTCGAGCGATGTTGTAATGTCTTCTGTTTTCATAAAATCCCTCCTTCGTTTTATGGAGGGAGAACATGTCAAACGCTGCTTAGCAGCGCTAGAGGATAAACCCTCTCTTACTTCGTGCCACTAGTTTATAAGCTCGTGATGATGAAAAACCATTTTATACTTAGAAGTGGATAATAATATTTTCTGAGAAGTAATAATTCCGCGATTTACTTTGTCTTAGCATTTGTTTTGGCCGTTGTCTTAACCTCTTTAGGTTTGTGTGTCTTCTGGTGCAGCGTAAGTGCCCTTTTTGTTTTGAACATCTTTCCGCATTCGCACTTGAGCTGCTCAGCTTCCTTGCTCGACTTGCGAGAGGCTATCTGTGCCGCCTTGAGTCTATTCTTGTCAAGCCAATCTTTTTTCGTAACACAGGTGGGATCAAGACACATACGGAACGGTCTCGATGCTGGTCGTTGAACTTGTATTATTGGCTGTTTACAAGCTTCGCAAATCTTCTCCGTGGACGTTATGATTCCTTCGCGCGGTAGAGGAAATCCAACACGGCAACCTTTGGGATATCCAGAGCATCCAACAAACCTCTTGCCAGTACGCCAGTTCTTGTGAACCTTCAAAGTGCCGCTGCATTTCAAGCAAGTTCCAAGCTTGGACTGCTTGTCCTGCGTAGCTATTACTGCATTGGTAAGCTCTTCACCAATCTTCTTTTCCTTTTTCCTGAAGTCGTTGCAGATTTTTTCAATACGCTTCTTTGCCTCATCCAAGACCTGTTCCTTTGTAGCTTTCTGTACCTGAATTGATTCGGTCATCTCTTCAAAGTGTCTTGTAAGTTTATCAGAAATGACATCAGGCACATTCTTTTCAAGTATGTCTGAAAGCTGCTCGCCTAATTCTGTGACCTCTATACTCTTGCCAAGAAGATAGCCACGGTTGTAAAGAATCTGGAGTATCTGTGCCCTTGTTGAATTATGTACAAGAACTCCGCCGTTTGTTATGAAATTCGGCGATTCGGAAGATACTGAAATATCGTACACAAATTCGTCAGGATTTGTTACATCCTCTATGTTTTGTATTTCAGCCGCATAGAATTCGCCGCCGATATGCCTGTATACAGATTTTAGTGCATGGAAGTGGTAATCCTTATCATCAAGTTCGTAAATCACCCGGTTTGGCGGTATGCTATATGGTGATAGCCTCTTTCGCTTTATGATTTTCATTTTTACAAGGCGTTTTAGTGTTGTTGAAACATCATACGCGCTGCAGTTAAGCATAGCCTTCAATGCTGGTGCGTCCAAATTTTCTTTATGAAGCGCGAGAATTATAGAGTAAGATGTTTTCAATATGTTATATTGCAAAGAATCCGACAACAAGCCCTTATAAAGTGTAAATTTCTTGTGATCGACATCAAAGCCTATCTTCCATGCAAATCTATCGACACGTTCTCTGCCTCCGATAAGAATAGTAAAGCACTTGAAATATTTTTCTTTCAGCTTTGCTTTTCCTTCTTTCACTTTTACTTTAAGTCCAAGCTCGCCAAGAAGCTCGCTTATCCATAAAATAAGTCCCTTATTAGCGAGAGTGATTTTGACACGCGGCACGCCATGGCCTACAGCTTCTTTGCCATTTATTTTTACTTTTCCAATATTCCTAAGATGTACATTCCCGTCTGCATCGAAAAACCCCCTTAAGAAATCCCCTGCGAATTCTTTTGGAATATCAAATCTTTGTTTTTTATTTATAGAAGGGAATAAATCTGATAATAATGCAGCAATGGCAGAGTTACACTGGACTTTATACTGCCTATCATTTTTTACCAAATAAGCCTTTGGTTCTACGCCAAAGACTCTCTTTATGCGAGCTTTCAGCAAATTTAATGCCTTTTTCTCTGTAGTTGTGAAATATAGCTGATGGGAGCCATTATATTCAGGCGAATTGTAGCTGCCATCCCCGTAGAAATATCCAAGTACCCATGCTAAGTCGCTTGACCACTTTATTGGAAGTTTTTCTAGTTCAATGCCTAAAGAATTGCGCTGGGCAAACCTGTGCACAAACATGCCGTTCTGTACCTTGAATTTTCTTCCTGTAAACCAGTCCTTATCAGCCAATATTTTGCCGTATTTATTTCTGGATATTACACTGACAAGCTTATCGCCTTCGCGCACTTTTGAGGCTTCTGCCAGGACGACTGAGTCATCCTTATATAAATAAATTGGATGCTCAGCGGTTGCCTTCAGTTCGCCGCCTTTTGTCTTTATAGATAAAACTTTTTCCTTCTCTTTCAATCTTCTTCTCGATATTAGATTTGGTTTTGTGAATTCAATGCCGGAATCTAGTTCGTTCAAAGATATGGTAGTCGGCGTATTGAGCTTTCTTATCTCCACATCGTCTTCACAACCTAAAGGCGTAGATTTTTCCCACA
>DUFR01000026.1 GCA_013331845.1 Candidatus Aenigmatarchaeota archaeon
TGCCAAGGCGCTTAAGGTTGGTCGAGTATTTCCACGCTCTTCCTAAAGCATCACCAAAATTCACCATATTATCACTTCTTCTTCGAAAAGAATATAAATGCGCTTACTATGCACAGCACGCCAGCAGCAAATGTGACAAAAGCAAACAGCCACCCGAGGACCATTCCTCCGCTTAGCGGTCCAGGACCTGTGCCTGCAGCGCTAAACGTCGCCAGAAGCGCTGAAGTGTATCCCATCATGAGTATCATCAGCAGGCCTACGACAAAGAAGAAAACACCCATTAGAAGGAAGGTGGCGCCAAGTATCCTGTTCACCCTAGTCTGATGCATAAATAAACTTGTGTGAACGCGTTCTTATATCTTTTAAAATCCCGTCTTTAGTAAGAATTACGCAGCAGCCTTCAATTGTTTGTTCATGCCTATTGTGCTTGTACCAGAGTCGAACTTAGTTGCAATTGACTGCACAGTAATACTGCATGGTGTAGGCAACTTGTATGCAGCCTTCTTCATGGCGTTTTTTGCTACATTAATGCTGTTCTTGTTGACACGAATTTCCATTATCTTCTGGCCTTTGTCAACCTGTGCCGCAGTGCCAATGGGCTTTCCAAAGCTTTGTCTCATACCAGATTGAAATCTATCAGCGCCTGCACCTGTTGCCATGGCATTCTCCCTTAAGACATGATGTGGATAAACGCGTATCTTTAGGAAAAAGGTGTTGCCCCTTCCAATGCCTTTTTCCAGGCTTTGAACCGTTACGACTCTAGCTGCTTCAAGAGCATTATGTCGTATCTGAACAGGACGGTTGGCTGTTAAAAAAAGTGTTGTATCATAATCTGTCTTTGTACCAAGCTCGAATTCAGTAATCTTCGGCTTTGGCACACCCTTTACATATCCCTTCTTTGGCACTCGTATGCTTTGACGGGTGTTCGGGCGCTGGTGTTTTCTATAACATCTTCCTGGTCTCAATCCCATGTGAAATCACTTTCCTTAATTCATTGGTAATATTTAAATATACAACTAATTCATTCCGAAAGAAGTTGATTATTTCACGTTCTCAGCAAACCTGAACAATATTGGCGTTATTATTATTGTGAGCAGTACTGCTGAGATAACTATCGTATAAATTTGTTGTGTCAACACACCCACAGTAAGTGCAACCTGTGCAATTATTATAGAATATTCGCCACGTGGTATCATCCCAATGCCTATCATAATCTGCTCTTTTTTCCCGAAATTATAGATTTTGCCTAAAAAACCGCAGCCCACAAGTTTTGCAAATGATACTGCAACAACAAGAAGGATTATAATACCCGAATAACTAACAAGTGCGCCAATATCTAATATAAGCGCAGAATAGGCAAAAAACAGGGGTATGAAAAAACCAAACCCTATGGTTTTTATCTTCGGTGCTATTACATTCTCCGCTAGGTGGGATCTGTTCATCGCCATTCCAATTAGGAACGCGCCTATAACCCCTGCTATACCAACATGCTCACTAACAAAGGCTACAATAAAAACAATGACCAATGGTATTGAAAGCAGTATCTGGTCGTCTCTTGCCTTGCTGAACATCTGCAGGAAGCCAGCCATAAACTTGGAGCCAACAGTAAGTATCAAAAAGAAGAATCCCAGCACAGCAAAGAACAGAGCTGCAATTTTCCAGATCTCCACAACACCATAAGTAAAGTATGTTGTAAGTAGCGACAGCGCAAGAACAGCAACCACATCATCGGCAGATGTCACAGCTGTAAGTTTCTGATAGACTGTTGAGCGGAATTCGCCAATATCAATTAGTGAACGAAGGGAAATAGCAGTGCTCGTTGAAATCATGGCTGCACCGAGAACCATGCCTATTTCCATGTTGTTAAAAACGCCATATCCTATCATAAAGCCGGCAACAAAAGAAATCAGCGCGCCTGCTACGGCCAAAAAGCTACCTCTATATATGTCTTTCTTGAATTCGTCAAACTTTGTGTTGAGCCCTATGAGGAACAGCAAAAAGAGTATGCCAAAGCTCGCTACCTGTGACAAGAACGCGCTGGGATGTACAAGCCCGAGCAAAGGCCCAACTGTTATGCCTGCGATAACCTCGCCTACAAGCGACGAGAACTTTAGCCGTTCAGCGATTTCGCCAAACATCTTTGCCGTTATGAGTATTATTGCTATATCGAGCAGTACCTGCACTTCTAATGCCATCAAATCACTGCTTCTATATATGATGATTATCGCTTAAAGATTTCTGCCAAAGAAACCGTAATTTTCGAGTAATGTAAAGTAAAAATTTCTTGATTAATCTTCTTTTTTAAAGAAGATTAAGCGCTGGGAGGGAGATTTTCAGGCCTTTTCTGCACCATTTTCCGCCGGCGCTTTTTTGAAAAGGGCCGTTTGAACTCCCGCTTCCGTTTCCAGAAACAAGCTAACTGGTTTTTCCGCCTTCATGAAAGNNTTTACCAAGTTCTGCCATCCCAGCATTTAACAAGACGTTTCTCGCCCTTACAGAGTGAACATTAAGTTCACTTGTACAGGAGAACTTTTTCGAGTTCTCCTTATATCAACCCTAATCTTCCTTACTCTTAAAAAGATTGTTCTTGAAGACTTAATCATGAAAGCAGAAGCTTCCTCTTTGTACGAAAAACAAGGCTTTTCGGCGACTCAGGAAACCTTTGGTTTCCTCGAGTTGGTCAAGCTTTCTGTTGGGAATAGGAGAAAGGTTGAATGAAAGACATAGCAAAATTTATTTTTGAAGTAGGCACACTGAAGCGAATCAAGAGGGGGTGGCTAAAATCAGAAGGTGTCGGAAACCCGGAAAGTGTAGCTGAACACGTATACAGAAATGCAATGGTCGGATATGTCTTGGCAAAACTCGAGCAGGCCGATGCTGACAAAGTAATGAAAATGTGTCTCTTTCATGATATACCAGAAGTTCGCATAGGTGACCTGGACAAAGTCGCACAGAGATATATAGACAAGAATGAGGCTGAGCTCCAGGCTATGATAGACCAGACAGAAAATCTGCCTGATAACATAAAGAATGAAGTAAGATCCCTGCTTATAGAATTCAACGAAAGGGAAACAAAAGAAGCCATAATCGCAAGAGACGCAGACGTCCTAGAATTGTTGTTCCAGGCCAAAGAATACGCCGATGTCGGCTATACAGGCACAGAATACTGGCTTGAGAAAAATTCCGAATTATTGAAAACAGAGTCGGCAAAAAAACTTTTTGAAGAGCTAATGAAGCAAAACGCATTTTCATGGTCAAAGGGTCTTGAAAACTTGAAATAGCTATTCCCATTCTGTCGTGCCGCCGGGCTTGTCCGAAACGTCGAATGTTGTCACACCGGCGTCTTTGCCTAATCTTTCTCGCAATCTTCTGTCAATATCATCATAACATTCCCATGGGAATTCATCCGGCTTTCTCAATGGTCTGCATGTTCTGAAATCTACAGAATCTACATCCCTTATAACATTTAACCATCCCCCGGCGCCGCCAAATGCTATCACCGAAGTTTGAGCGGAAACTACGCCAAATTCGTCCATTGCTGTCTCTACCACATCTGTAACTTCTTGTAACCGTGTTATGCCTTCTCTTGCGGTATAATTTGCACTTGCATCCAGAGCCTCCTGCTCAAATGCAACAGGATAGGGTAAGAATAAGACGCGGCATATATCTAAATCTTCTATAAGTGCTTTTGAAATCTTCCTTGCGCTCGTCCAGTTTCTTTGACCTGTAATTAGGGCCGCATGCTCGAAAACTCTCGAATCGCCTTTTAATCCAACACTCTTTCTAGGCAGAACATATCCATGCATTCCATAGGCAGATGTAATTTGACTCACTTCTGTTACCATATGTCTGTCAGGTAAATACAAGCCTGTAACAAATCTCACGTACATTCCAAGTCCTGGAAATGGCGACCTTTCAGATATCTCTGATGGTATGTTAAGCTCCCTTGCAACAATTCTTACCCTATCCTTAGTTAATTCAGCCAGTGGCAAAATATTCCCTTGTCCTAAAGTTGCCTCAGCACCAACATTATGATGTGTTTTTATAGAATCTACCGTGCCTTTATCCTCTTGACCATATTTTCCGGCTTCCCTGCCACTTTCCCTTCGATCCGTGGCTATTGTTCCCTGAATTAAGAAAGCCTCGCCTCTATCCAGTCCGAACATGCGATCTATTTCGCCCCTCGTGTCTGAGTAAAGTCTTGCGAATTTTTTCCTCTTTACTTCAGGATCAGGTAGTTCTGCAACATTACCAATAAAATAGTCACGTCTGTCATGCACATAAACATTATCACCAAGCAATTTTGAAAGTGCCTCCTGCACATATCGTGCCTCATTTTTTCTGCCATTTCCCATTTCAAGATAGACCGGTTGCATTTTTAGTCCGGCAATTTTTGCAAGCATAGCCGCTGTCGTTGAATCAACGCCGCCACTTGTATAGACAACAACAATTCCAGTGCCAACTTCCTGTTTTAATCTGTAAACTGCCTCGTCGATGAATTTTCCTGCGTCAAATATTTCTTCCCTTCGTGCCTGTGGTCTCATCCCGCAAATTCTTTCGGCAAAATTTCTAAGAATAATTTTGCCGTGTTCTGTATGAGTTACTTCCGGGTGGAACTGAACACCAAAATGCGGGTATTGAATACTCGCTATTGAAGCAGGAACATTTTTTTGAGTGTATCCTGTTACTGTAAAAATTCCCCACTCGTTTATCGAATCCCCATGATTCATCCATACAATTTCTTTAGGGCTTAAACCTGTAAGAAGTTCATCAAATTCTCTCGGATAAAAAAGTGTCTCACCATATTCCCTTGTCCTACGGTGTATATCCGCACCAAGGTGCCTTCCAAGCAACTGCATACCATAACAAATTCCAAGCAAAGGAGTACGAGAATGAAAAATAGTGGGATCAAATGCGTAAGCGTCATTATCTTGAATACTCTTCGGTCCGCCTGACAAAATTATACCGTCTGCATCATCCAAATCTGAAATTTTTACATCGCTAGGTGCATATTTTACAGGAAAGCCCATCTCTTCCATCCTGTTTCCGATGAGATCTGTGTGCTGCCCACCAAATTCAAGGACATAAATAGCCATGTAACAGTGTTGTACGAAAAATATAAAAATTAGAATTTCNNCCGCGTCATCGACAAGCATATCAGGTATGTCACCCTTGAGGACTTTATACTTGAGTCTGCACTTCTTGCATATGAGCTTGTTCTGCTTTTTGTCATAGTCTACGCTATTGTGACATTTGGGGCATGCAAGTATATCAAGAAGTTTCTGTGGAAGCATAAAGTTAATTGTAGAAAAAGGATTTAATGCCTAAATCCTCGCTCAATTTTATTTTCTCCAGGGGCTGGTCTTGTGCAAAGCATAACAATTCCATACTTTTCCGCTTCCGCTATAGCTTCTGCATCTTTTGTTGATCCCAGCGGAAAAACAATAGCAGAAACTCCAGCCTCACCTGCATGTGTTACGCTATCCTTATCTGGGAAGAACGCATCCGAGGCCATAACCGTTCTCTTTGAATTATAACCTTCGCATCGGTTATTAGCGTACCAAATAGCTTGTCTTGTAGAATCAACCCTGCTTGGCTGTCCCCTTCCTATCCCAACTGTTCTATGAGATGTTCCAAGAATAACAGCATTGGAGGGCGTATACAAAGCAACCTGCCAATTGAATAAAGCCGCGTCAAGTTCATCTATTGTAGGACCTCTTCCGGTAGTGACTTTTTCCAAATTCCTGTACGTATCAATATGACTTTTCATTCTTTGCTGAGCAAGCTTTCCGCCTAGAATAGATCTTTCGTCAATATCATTATCTAAAATCGGTAAATTTATGTCAGCTATTTTTAGAACTCGCAAATCTTTTTTCCCTTTCAGTATTGCCATTGCTTCTGGTGTATAATTCGGAGCAACAACAACTTCATTAAAATAGGACACTATATGTCTGGCTGTTTCGTCATCAACAGTACCCGTATAAACATTCACTCCGCCAAAAGACGAAAGCGGATCACATAAATAAGCCAACTGGTGCGCACCAGCCATTGTTCCTGACCGGCCGACACCACAGGGCCCGGCATGTTTTTCTATAGCAGTTATATAATCATCGGGGAAAAGTTCGTGTAATCGTAAACAAAGCCGTAGACCTGCATCTGCGTCCAAAACATTTATGTAACCAAGATCTTTTTCTCCATGAATCTTAGAAGCGGTCGCAATAGATGGGCCAGAAGAATTAGAAGCCGCATAAACCGCTGCACCGCCCTCCCCAGGCAAAGCAGGCGGATTTTCTCCATATCTCAAAGAAAGTTTTTTTTCGAATACAGTATCACCAGAAGTCATTCTATCCGGAAGCCCTTCTTCAACAGATCTTCTATATTGTCCGCGGTCGCGAAGGTCTTTAACATCTATCATAAATATTTCACATCACTTAACTTCTGCTGCAAATCTTTCGTAATCTTCCAGTGAATTGAACTTGTTCTTGAACGCGATTTCCCACTTGCCGTTCCTGAACACCGCTCCGGCGCTAGCAACAATCAATTTTGGATCAGAGAATTCGTAGAGCTGGTTTGCTATTTCTTCTGCTGTGTTGCCTGTTACAGGAATATGAACTAAATTTTCGTAAAGATATCCTGAATTTTCTACGCTGAGCGAAACAGCTTGCCCGTTACTTTCCGTGTATGTAGGAAGTCCGATTGAAGCTTCGGTAACTCCGACGCTTATGACACCCACCCCGCCATTTTCGTGCTTGGATGCAATGGCAAATAAAGCACAGCCGGGATATCTTACAAGCGCAACTCTGGGAGTGAACATGTTGTCTGGCTCGTAGCCCCAGTCGCTCATTATTGCCTCTGCTTCGGAAAAGGGAATTCTGCCCGAGAAATCGTTTTGATTACCTGAGAAATTATCATGAAAATTTCTTACTGATTTGCTTCTCAGAGTTTGCATGTCAGTTTGTGCGCCATTAGTAACGAAAAGCATGCCATTCTTTGACAACATTGTATGGTAGAAAATAAGATCCGCATCCGGTTTTTCCAAATCTTTCGGGTCAAGCGGAGCGGCATAAAGCCTATCACTCAGCAGCTCGAACTTTCTCTTTTTGTTCGGCAATGAGCGAACCTGAACAAGATATCCAGCGGCTGGTCTGCCTTCCGGAGTAACCAGTGCAACAGGCATTCTTCCGTGATAAACCATACAGTTTTATTATTGGAGATGCATAAAAAACTTATAGCACAAAATGTCGTAATTTTTCTGATATTTTACAGAATCACATCTTCGGGTAAATCTTCCGATCCATTACAACACTATCGGTCTTTGCAGCAACACCCTTTCTCTTTGCCATTTCCTCTGACGTCATGACAGCTTTGGAAAGGGCAACAAGCTCGCCTTTCAGCGTGAGAATAGCAACAAGCTCGCCTGGTGCAATGCCCTTGCTTACCTTTGATATACCAACGCTGTAAAGAGGCGAGCCGCTGGCTATGGAGAAAACAGAAGAGTCTTTTATTATTATTTTTGGCAAATGCTCGATGGCAGCTTCCATCGGCAACACGCAGTTGCGAATTTCCTCAGAACCATTTTCTTTCCATTCCGCGTAGGCGTCAGCCAAATCTTCCATCCTTACTAGCTTTTCTTCAGTGAACCGCCCGACTTTAGTACGCCTTAGCTCAGTCATGTTAGCGCCGCCTATTAATTTGCCGATCTGGTGACATACCACGCGTACATAGGTTCCTGCCTGGCAGCTCATGCGAAATAGAACATCGCGACCATCCACTTCGAGTATGTCAAAGGAATAAACGTTTCTTTCCCTTTCACGCCTTGCAACCGCTGATCTGACTGGCGGCGTTTGTTTTATCTTGCCTATGAATTTCTTCGTCGTTGCCAAAAGTTCTGCCTTGCCTACATCTTTGTGCAATCTCATGACGCCAACATATTCTTTATCAAGACCTTGCAGAGCAGGCATGACTTTTGTAGCGCTGTCAAGGCATAGTGGTAATACGCCGCTTACCGATGGATCGAGCGTCCCACAGTGTCCAGATTTACCTGCGCCCAAAATCTTTTTTACAGTGGAAGCTACGTCGCGTGAAGTAGGCCCTGGCCATTTATCCAGCAGAATAAAGCCACTCTTCAACAGTTCCTCAACCGGTCGTGCGCCAGGATATCTGCCATAATCCGTAGGCATGTCGTTGCTCTTTACGATGAAGTCCATGATTAGAATTGGTCAGAAAGATTATTAAGGAAAATGCATTTCTTCCTGTCTTCGTTTAAGTCATTCATTTAATGGTTTGTATGGTATTCCCATTATAGCGTTGTCTACTACTTTGAATTTGGGTGGTAATCCATATTCAAAAATAAGAAATCTCTTAACAGCTTCGTCTCTCGCTTGAAAACCATTTCTACGGTGTTCTACCAAAAACAAATCTCTCACAGCATCTTCAACATAATGTCTTAGTTTAACCAGCTCAATAAGTGTCAAATCCAGTCCAAAGCAATACCTTAATGTACGTCTTGCATATCCAAAGTCTCTTTGCACTAAGTCTTCTGGGTTTTTTCCTTCTAGATACCACAAAGACATTTAGAAACTTTATACAAAACGCTTAAAAATAGTCAAAATTTATAATAAGTTTTCTTTTTCCGCCAGCGCTTTTTTCCAAAAAGGGCTGTTACATGTAGATCTTCATAGCCTTCCTTATTATTATGACAAGTGGCATGGAACAGATAATATACCAGCCCAGCCAGCCAAATGTGCTTCCAAGAAATGGCAGCGCAAAAGGCAGGGTTGCCACAATTTGTGCAATCTTTACATTGTTGTTCTCCATTGATACTTTGTACGTATGCTTTCCTATTTCAGTCTGGCAAGGTATATTGCAGCTAGTGCTTCCAATCGATACATTATTATCAGTCTTCTGTATCTGGTACGAAGTTCCGTCCAGCGTAACATTTCCTTTGCCGTCCTGCAAAACAACCATCTTATCGCTGTAAAAAGTGGCAAGCGATGGCAAAAGAAGTATGACGACAATCAGAGAAACTATCATTGGTTTCATCGTCATCTTCATCATTCTATTATTTTCCGTAAGCATTTCACTCATGAGTTTCTTTGACCTTGCCGTGTCTCCGGCCTTCTGTGCCTCTTTCATTTCCTTGCTTATGTCCTTTGTCTTTTGTTTTATCTGTCTGGCATCGTTCTGGTTTATGAGTATTTTGTAAAAGATGTTTATGACGATAAGTATAATTATGGAAAATATCAGAACCGCTAAGGCAGGTGTATAAGCAAGAAGGAAACTGAATAGAAACTCCAGCACGTTATTCGCCAGCCTTTGTCATTTCAATTTTTTTGATTCTGTAGCCCTCGCCTATGCTGTGCTTTTTGCCGCACACATTACATTTGAAGCGGAAATCGACTTTTCTCGTAGGCTTTTCACGTCCATGAGGGTTTTCCTTTGGAAAAGAACCATAACCCTTTAGCTTTCTCAAAAACCTTCTTTGACTCCTTGTGTCCTGGCGGCGAGGCTTTCTCTTTGCCTCTTCCACGGTGTGCTCTGTGTGCTTCTTGCAAAAAGGGCAATATCGCTTTTGAATCTTTGGTATCTTCATTACTATCAACTACTTCTTCTTGAGAGAAAAAGTTTATAAGGCTTGTTCACTTTCGTTTTCGATTGCCAACTATAAAGAGGAAACGAAAGCAGACACCAATCGCTAAAGAGATTGGAGTCTTCACTTTTCAACCTTCTCTATTACGCCTTCTTTCAAAAGAAGCTCGTCCAAAGGCGGCGGGATGCTGACAATATCATCCTCATTGAGTTTGTATGTCTTCATATCGGGTCCCACGAACTGGGGGGTTGCTTTCTTTACGCGGTACATTGGCTTGTCGTCCTCCCTGCTAAGCTCAGAGAAGAAAGACTCCCTGTACTGCTTAAGGATGTCTGTTAATTTGTAAAACAGTTTTTCCTCCTCTGCTGACATATTCTCCGGCGGAAGCCCGGTCCTTACTGTGTCCAGAACCGCAGACACTATCTTGCCCTCCCGCAGCTCAAAGAACCGTTTTATGGTTGTCTTGATGTTCTCAAGTTCATTTATTTCCGTACTGCTCTTTTCCGTTATTTTTTCCTTGCGTTTAAGGTAGTCCTTTAGCTGGGCTGGAATATCCTCCGGCATCTTCTGAAGCTTTTTGCTCTGCCGCTCGACGCGTTCCAGATCCCGTATTTTGTCAAATGTAAGCATAATTCGATTATAGCTAAAAAGGATTAAAAGGTCGTTTACAAAACTATAGTTATGAACAATTGACAAAAGGTACGTTACTGGTAATAGTAGCAACCCTCATATTTGGTTTCATGGGAATTGCAGCAAAATACATACAGGCAAGTCCAGTAATCCTTCTATATTCCATGCAAATATCCGGTTTAATTGTAATTTTAATTATTCTGTTAAAAACAAGGCAGTTTTCGCCAAAAAACTACGTGAAGCTCATAATTGTAATGAGTTTCTTCGGACTGCTTACAGACTTCTTCTTTTTCTCGGCTGTCAAGCTTACAAGTGTGCCGAATTCCGTATTTGTAAGGTACACTGCACCGATATTCATACTCATACTGATGCCGTTTATAATAAAAGAAAAAATTGAAAGAAAAAGCATATATGCAATTCCTATTGCCCTCGTTGGACTTTTTATCATACTTTATCAGGGCAATCTGACATTTGACACAAATATGACAGGCATGATTTTTGCACTTCTTTCAGCTGTAACAAATGCATCAGCCCTTGTGCTGGTCAAAAAAATTATGTTAAAATTGAACGTTTATACAATGATGTTCTACAGATTTTTAATTAATACCATAATACTGACGCCATTTATACTAATTGGGTCCTGTGCTAAGCTACATAGATCCTCTTTCCGCCACCTTCTACAGCATTTTGTTGTTTTCCGAAATACCATCGATATTCACGATAATAGGCGGGCTCCTTATCTTGCTAAGTTCTTACCTTGCGATCAAAAATTAATGACTTCTGCCTTTGTGCATCGCTAGCGAGCGTATCGTGGGGAACTCTTTTCCGCAAAGGCATGAGAACCCGCGCATTTTTCGTTTTTTAGGATAAGCGTGTTTTATTTTTCTGAAGGGATAGGCAACGGGGTTGCTAACCTTCTTGGAATTTAAAAATTTGCAGTGGTCGTCCGGAGTACATATACCAAAAGATTTGTAGAACTGGTCATTGAAGCAGTTCGCCGGTGTTCTCTGGTTTGTCTGGCTCCACCTTATCTGTGCTAAAAGTATGCTTGTAGGCAGAGGTTGCTTGTTTTTCTGGTTCCATTCAAAAACCTTTGCCTCTATTTCCTGTGCTGACCAGTTCATCATCCTCAAAAAATTTGTTAGCGTAAAGACACTGCGCTTTCTTCCGTCCTCAAGCCCGGCAAGTATGTTCTTTATGCACGGAGGAAAGAGTTCCTCAGGAACCCTGTTTTCCCATACTATCCTCTTTACCTCTTTCTTTGGTTCTTCTTTCTTTCGGAGAGCATTCCAGTCCATGGCATCTGTGAGGAGGTCAGCAGCATCTCCTTCTGCCGTAAAGAAATCAGGATGTTTGCTGGAAAGAACCTTATCAAACTCCGCATCCTTTGGTGAAAACACCTTAAGGTTTGAAGAATTGATAGGAACAGAAACAAGCCATGTTTTCTCATTTAGCGAAAAAGGCGCGCGAAACATGTGGCGATTTCCCCACATTTTTTCGACTTCAACAAAATAAAACGGATTGAGCCTGCTCGGTGATTCGCCGAGAATTTCTATCAGCTGCTTCGCGCCCTTTGTTCTGACAAGCTCCTTCAGGAGACGGCGTTTTATTTTTTTCCTGATAAACGATGCTATTATCCGCGGCACTTCAGGATACATTTTTGCAAGCGGTTTATAGTCAATTTCCTTTGGAAACATGCTCCAGGGAATGCATATGTGAAACCCGCGCCTGCCAGAGAATTTTATGCCCGGGTTCTTTATCCCGTATTTTTTGAGAAGACTGACTATCATTCTTGCTGTTAGTTTAGACTCATCCAGACCCAGCTTTGAATCAATGTCAAGTATAATATCCCATCCGCTGCGAAGCTTCTCATAGTTCTCGCTGGTTATGGCCATGGGGTTTGTCCAGTGCTCTACGGAGATATGAAAAGAAGTAACACCTTTTCTTACCATTTGTACTACATCAGAGGGATACTGCAAAATATTAGGGCGCTGGTCATAGCGGCCGTCCCACAGGGCGCCGGCAACTTCCCTGCCTTTTGCGCTATTGAGAAGCTCGCTGATTACATGCTCATTTGAATAATAATCGATAAGTTGCTGACGATTCATGATTAGAATAAAACATGAATCCTTTAAAAATAGTGAAATTGACTGCAAGATACTTTACGAATGATAGTAAATCAAAAATATAATATGTTTCTTTCTCCCAAGGGTCTTTCTTTTTCAAAGAAAGAGGCTTACTTTACCAGCAGCTTTGCCTGTTCTATGCTGTATTTCCAGTCCTTTGGAAGTTTGCCTGTGCGTGCGTAATACTTTCCAAGCCTGCGGATTTTCGATTCGAGCAACTCCACGCCATGGGTTGCTTTTGCATCATGATGGTTCTGGTTAAGGTGTTTGTGAAGATTTACGGCCTTCTCAATTAGATTGTAAATATCATCCGGAACTTCTTTTTTTACTTCCCTTTCAGTTATTTTGGAGACGCGCATGTTAAAGCTGCGGACGTCGGGTATGCCATACTGGTCGCGCAGAATAAGACCGATTTCTGCATCAGTCTTGCTGTCCTTTGCTAGTTTGATTATAAGTTTTTCTATTTCAGCCGGCTCGTACATCAGCCAGGCATGTCTCTTCTTTTCTGGCTTGTGACTACCGGATTTTCCATGTTTTCTTGAGTGCATTCGTGCTATATTTATCACCTAATTAATTGGACCGATGCAAGGTTGACGAAGACTTAATTGCTCGTCCTGACTTCGTCCTTAGTTTGTATCTGCCTCTACTTTCTACCTTCAATAATGCTTTAATAACTTTATCGCCGCCCTGGTAATGTCTTTTATATGAGTCCAGAACAGCCTTCCATGCCTTTTCCATTATGGTAAAGTGTGTCGATTCCAGGACCTCGTGAAGCAGATAAAGATCCACTGCCTTATCCTCCTCCCGTTTGGAGATGAATCCAAGGCCAAAATCAATGAAGTATAGGGAAAATATATGTACATGTTTGTCGCCTCTCGCGCCCGCCCCATCTTTCCACTTAATTATCATATTACTTGTCGTGAGGTCTCCATGAATTATATCATAACTGTGGAGAAGCGCTACATTTCTTCCTATCTCCTTGCAAATATCCGTGCAATTTTCATCTAGAACATCCTTTACCTTCTGGCCGTCTATGAATTCTATTTTTAATGAGGTTTTGCCTTCCTCAAGAACTTGCGGTGTAAGGACTCCCGCACGCCTTGCTTCCCTAAGCAGCCGCGCTTCCAGCGCAGTGCGTCTTTTGCGGAGCTTGTCGTCCAGTTCAGGTATGCGATAGGATTTTTTAATTCTCTCTTTTACGACTACGTCGCCTTCTCGGTTCAATTCGGCCTCAGCGCCTTTTGCTATTAACATATAAGAATCAGTTTATTCCATCTGCTGTAATTCCTCTACGAAAGAGTCCTTACCCATTTCCTCTCTGCCGCCGGCATAAGGCAGCATTCCTTCTATGCGCTTTCTGAACTTCTCATCTTTCTTTGCCCTTCCAACCATCTTATCGATGAGGAATGGGAATCTCTTTCCCAGTTTCTGTAGTCTGTAATTGGCCGTTATTTCCGGTCCAATTTCCTCCCATAAACGTTCATCATACTTCTGCAGAAACTTCTCTGAAAAATCCCCTGCATCTAGCGCTTCCAATGTAATCTTTGCCGCGTGCTTGCCAGATATCATTGCAGTGCCAACGCCCTCGCCGCTCAGCGGGTCTATTAGTGATGCTGCGTCGCCCAAAAGCAAAAAACCGTTTCCATAACATTTCCTGTGATAGCTTGCTAAAGGAAGGTTCCAGCCCTTGATGTCCTCCAGCGCGACGGCATTTTTGAAGCGTTCTTTGAAAAGAGGGTTCTCCTGTATTTCCTTCAGCTGTGCTGTCTTGAGGTTAATCTTTTTGTCATTCATGTCCTTTACAATCATACCAAGCCCGACATTTGCCTTTCCGTCCTCAAGCGGAAAAATCCAGAAGTAGCCAGGCAAGAGGCTTTTTACAAGGTGTATCTCTATCCTGTCTGTCATCCCCGTGACGCCACTATAATATTGGCGTGTACCAACTATGAAATGGTCTGGGGGGTTTTTGTTGAGGCCGAATTTTTGCGTGACCATGCTGTTGGCACCGTCAGCTGCCAGAACTATGGATGCACGGTATTCCTTTTCCTCGTCATTCTCCTTTCCTCGGACGCCCTTTACAAATCCGTCCTCGATTATAATGTCCGTGACCGTAAAGATTTTGAAGTCAACAAGGTCTTTCACACAATTATGAAGATATTCATCAAAAACAATTCTTCTATGACAAAAACCAGGTGCTGGCTTGTCCCTGGTAGTTATGTCCACGTCAACCAAAGTACCATTAGGACTGCTTAGTGTAATACCATAAACAACATGACCAGGTAGTTTCCTATAACCTTCCTCTATGCCCAGCTCGCGCATAATTGCAGCAGCTTTCCGCCCCTGCGCATCACCACATATCTTGTCACGGGGAAAATCAGCTTTGTCTATCAAAAGCACTTTTTTGCCTGCCTTGCCAAGATACATAGCTGCCGTGGCGCCCGCTGGCCCGCTTCCTATAACAATGACATCATACATAGCCTCTTTTTTGGTAACAACGTTTAAAAAGGATTTATCAGACGCCATATAAGAATAATAATTGTCATAAGAATATTATGGATTTCAAAAAAATATGGCGTGTTACAAATGTTTACAGTGTGATGATAGCAGCTCTTGTCGTAATTGCCGCTTACAATATATACACTTTCGGTCTTAGTAATTTGCCGCAGATGTTTGCAATTATATTTATTTCTGCCGCACTTGACGCTGTAATAATACGTATCAAAGATAAGCACTTTATGTTTCCAAAAAGTGCCATAATCACAGGGCTGATTCTTAGTTTGATTATCCAGGGCAATTTATTCTTGGTCATACTCATTCCGATAATAGCAATCTTGTCAAAGCATATAATTAAGTTACGTGGTCATCACATATTCAATCCTGCTAATTTCGGTCTACTGGCAGGACTATTCGTGCCTGTTTCAGAAAGCTGGTGGGGAACCAGCAACATAATTCTAGTCGGTGTATTGGGCATAATAATCATTCATAAGCTAAGAAGAATGCGTCAAGCCTTTGCATTTTTAGGAATTCATGTTATTTTAATTGCTGTGATGAGCGGAAGTATCGGGCAAATCATAAGTCACATATCATCTGGCTTGGTGCTGTTCTTTGCTTTCTATATGTTCATAGAGCCTATAACCTCGCCTGTTAAACCAAAAGGTAAAATATTTTTCGGTTTAATTACAGGTGTTCTGGGAGCTCTGCTCTACGTGATTTGGCTGCCCGGAATGTTAATAGGTGCTCTGTTTCTTGCAGATTTGGTTGTCCCTTTTCTAAATAAAGTAAGAAATGTCAAGACGCAAGAAGTAAACGCCTAGTTGTATACTTTATATACAACTTATGCGAATTATACATTGTATATGCCAAACGAAGAAACAACCATACGAATCAAAAAAAATAACAAGAAGCGTATGGCAGAGATAGGTAAAAAGGACAATTCTTACGATGATATACTCGATTTACTGTTGGAGTATTACGAATCAAATCATAAGAAAAAGAAGTGATAATCATGGTACGTCTAGATAGAATAACGATGCAGGGATTCAAGTCATTTGCCAACCGCATAACAATACCTTTCCCTGGCGGTTACAACGTAATTTGCGGACCCAATGGATCAGGAAAAAGCAATATCATAGACGCACTGCTGTTCGTCCTAGGAACAACATCGGCGAGAAGCATACGTGCCATGAAACTGCAAAATTTGCTTTTCAATGGTGCCCGTGATAAAAAGTCAGCTGATTTCTGCGAAGTCTCCATATATCTCGATAACACGGACAATAAAATACCAGGTGATGAAAAAGAAGTAAAAATAACTCGTCGTGTAACAAGAAGCGGCATATCCATATACAAGTTGAACGGTCGCACCGTAACGCGTGCAAAGATATTAGATATTCTTTCTTATGCAAATCTCGCAGCTGAAGGCTACAACATAATAATGCAGGGCGACGTAACAAAAATAATTGAAATGTCGCCAGCGGAGAGAAAAGGAATAATAGATGAGATATCAGGTATAAGCGAGTTTGATGAGAAAAAAGAAAAGGCTACCAGGGAAATGGAAAAAGTTGAAACCCGTGTGCGCGAAAACATGATAGTAGTAGCCGAGAAGCAGAAGCTTGTGAGCCGCCTGAAGCAGGAAAAAGAAAACGCGGAAAAATACCGCACCGTAGAAGTAGAACTGAGAAAATCAAAAGCGTCCCTTCTAAAGAAAAGGCTAAAGGATGTGACTCAGAAATACAACACATTTGATAAGGAAATAGAAGATGATACGAAAAAATTCGACATGATGTCAAAAGAACTGACAAAAATTGATGATGAACTGGAGAAGAAGGAAAAGGGTGTTCTGAAAAAAGGCGACGAACTGATACAGAAATCCAGAAACTACGATATACTCAGAAACATAGACCGCATAAACAATGAGATCCTGAGAAAAAGGGACCGTATAAGTTTCAATGAAAGAGAACTGGAACGTGTAAGAGGTGCTGTCGATAACCGAATAGTACGAGAAATACTTGATCTGAAACACCCCGGCGTGTATGGAACTGTATCAAGTCTTGTGGATGTACCTAAAAAATATTCCATAGCCATTGAAGTTGCCATAGGCCGGCACAAAGATGATATTGTCGTGGACACGGACGACACTGCTGCTCACTGTATAAGATATTTGAAAGAAAAAAGACTCGGTCGTGCGCGATTCATACCGCTTAACAAAATGATAAACAAGCCACGGAAGAAATATGACGGCAAGATAATAGGCTATGCAATAGCCCTAATAAAATTCGGTAGGCAGTTTCTACCAGCATTTGAATATGTATTAAGCAGCACGCTGGTAGTCGAAGATATAGATGCAGCCAGAAAAATAAGAAACTTCCGTGTAGCGACTTTGGACGGTGATCTCGTAGAATCATCTGGCGTGATGATAGGAGGTTTCTATAAAAAAACGCGGCAGGCATCAGGTGGCCAGGATCTGATGGGTGAAAACGAGAAGCTTGAAAAGGAAATAGAAGACCTCGAAAATGAATTGATTGATCTAAAGGCGCGGGAGCAGCAGGAAACCGTAGAAGTAGTGAAGCTTCAGACAGCAAAAACTCAGGAAGAGAAAGATCTGGAAACATTCAGGAAAAGAAGAAAGGAGTTGTATGAAGAGCGTATGGTTTTGCAGAGCGTAGTGGGTCGTGCAAAGATAGAAAAAGCAAAACTCGAGGCATCCATGGAAAATCTGAAGATAGAATTTGACGATTATAAGGNNGAATACCAGACGATAAATGTGGAATTTGAGGAGCTGAAGAAAAAACTGGATGGTCTGCTGGAGGAAAAGGAAGCTGTACTGAATATAGTCACAGAGGTTGAGAAGAGGCGCTATGAAAAATTCATGGAAACATTCCATGAGATAAGCGTGAACTTCTTGAAAATTTACAAGGACATGACAAACGGCGACGGACTGCTAAGGTTGGAGATAGATGGAAACATAGACTCTGGCCTGATTATAGAGGCAAATCCAAGCGGAAAAAAGATACTTAATCTCGACAGCATGTCAGGAGGCGAGAAAACTCTTACCTCGTTAGCATTTTTGTTCGGTGTGATGCAACATTACTCAGCACCTTTCTACGTGCTCGATGAAATAGATGCGGCTCTTGATAAGGCAAACACAAGAAAAATTGACAATCTTATTAAGAAATACGCAAGCACAGTACAATTCATAATCATAACACATAACGATCTTACCATAGCAGAAGCCGAGAAGGTTTTCGGCGTCTCCATGGAAGGTGGCATATCCAAAGTATTCGGCATAGAGATGCCGAGTCAGAGAGGATGAATATGAAAGTTATTTTATACATGGCCATGACTGTAAATGGAATGATAGCAAGAGAGAATGACGATACAAATTTCATATCGAAAGAGGAGTGGGATAGCTATAGCGCCGCAGTACGTAAAGCAGGCAATCTAGTCATCGGGCACAGAACCTATAATATTTTAACAAAACAACCGGAGTTTAAAGAATTTGAAAAAGTTAAGCTTGTTATAGTATCTAGAAAAAAATTCGAAACTCTGGCGTCTAATCATATAATTTCTAAATCTCCAAAAAACTCTTTGAAATTATTGAAAGGTTTCGGCACCATAGTAGTTGCCGGAGGCGGTATCCTAAATACAAGTTTCATGAAGGCCGGGTTGGTAGATGAAATTTATCTTGATGTTGAACCTGTTGTATTTGGAAGGGGCATAAGATTATTTTCTGAAGAGGACTTCGAGGCGAAATTAAAATTAATTGGAACTAAAAAGATATACAAGAATGAAATCCAGTTGCACTACAAAGTAATCAGGCGTTAGTATGAAAAAAACCGACAAGAAAAAAGATCTCGGCGGAGTAGTCGAGGAAGAGAACGTGGAGTTCGACGAAGGCGAAAAAGAGCAGAAAATCTACCACGAGCATGTCGTTAGTGATGGTATAGTAGACGAAAACAAAGTCATCCAGACGATTATCCTCGGCAGCGACTGGCAGGAAGTACTCACTACGCTTATGGCTGAGGAAGGCATGGATCCGCTGTTCGTTGACCTTGTAAAGCTTGCTGATGTTTTCCGATCTTACCTGGAACATTTGAAAAAGTTTGATTTTCGTATACCTGCGCGGTTCATACTTGTCGCTGCTATTCTGCTAAGAATGAAAGCCGAGCTGCTGCTGGATGAGGAGGAGGAAAAGGAGATAAAGAAAATGGAATCAGCTCCGCTCAATATAGATGTTCCGATGTTGCTGGCGCCTATAAACAGAAAGACAACGCGCAAAGTAACCTTAACTGAACTCGTCACTGCACTGAACAAGGCATTTGAATTTCAAGAGAGGAAAGAAGGCAAGAAAATCAGGATGCGGCGTGCCATAGAAAGGTTGATAGAGCCAGAAGAAGATATAGAAGTCAGAATTAAAGAAATATACGAAGAGATAACCCAGGCCAAGACAATAAAATTTTCCCAACTGGTGCCTACGTGGAAGAAGATGGAAATAGTCCAGACATTCCTGCCCCTGTTGCACCTGGCCACAAGGGATATGATAATATGCGAACAGGAAGAAATGTTCAAGGAGATATTCATAAAAATTAAGCTGCAAGATGAGACAGTACAGGAAGTTTCACAGAAATCTTCAGGCTTATCACAATAGTAGAGGTATAGACAATGCCAAGTCAACTAAATCCGCAGAAATTAGCTTTACTCGAGGCAATATTGTTTACCACAACAGACCCGCTGACCTTTGAGCAGCTGCAAAAACTGACTAAAAGCAGGAAAGATGAAATGGAGAAACTGCTAACCGAGCTAAACCAGCGGTACTCTAACGAAAATAGTGGGATAAAAATATCAGACATGGGAGGCTACAAGCTGATAGTAAAAAATGAATATCTGCAAAACGTAGCCGACCTCACACCCCATGCTGACATGTCCCGTGGATTGTTGCGTGTATTGTCAATAATCGCCTACCATGAGCCCATCAGGCAGAGCGAAATCGTGAAGGTAATCGGCAACCGCACATATGATTATGTAAAAGAGCTTTCTGAAAAAGGTCTGATAAATGTTGAGAAGAAATCGCGCACGCGCATATTGACGACAACAGACAAATTTGAGGAATACTTTGAAACGAAAAAGAATGAGCTCAAAAAGAACCTGGACGAGGTCAAGGAAGAAATGAAAGAAGAAGTTAATGAAAATAAAGAAAATGCAGACTAATAATTTCTCTTACTTTATATTTTCCTGACCAGTTTCTTGACGTCCTCGTGTATTTCTTCTGGCTTTCTGTTTCCGTCAACAAAGTAAGTGTCAGGGAAGTATTTCTTCAGCGAGATGAGATTCTGTCTTATCTGCACCAGCTTGTGCTCCTCTTCGAAAAGCTCAATATGATGGCGACCTCTCTTCATCCTTTCCATGCATATCTTCGGGTTCGTGTCAATAACTATGGTCATGTGTGGTTTGAGGAAATGTGCATTCATCTGCTTGAGTACATCCATGGAAGTATTAAGCGAGCCGTAAACCAGTGAAGAGAGTATGTAACGGTCGCAGATTACGACCTTGTTCTTTTTC
Source organism: Candidatus Aenigmatarchaeota archaeon (assembly GCA_013331845.1). Classification (GTDB taxonomy): domain Archaea; phylum Aenigmatarchaeota; class Aenigmatarchaeia; order GW2011-AR5; family GW2011-AR5; genus GW2011-AR5; species GW2011-AR5 sp10154u. Next base: position 20,401 of record DUFR01000026.1, read on the forward strand.
AGCGCCGGCTCTATTTCCGTAGTAAGATGATGTGCCCTGTCAGCAGCAAAAAGCATCTGCAATGCGAGGGAGTTTGTTTTCCACTCATCCCGCAGGGCAGCCTTGATTATGCCGCCTATAAGACCGTCCGTAGGCTCCTTTGTAAGGACGGCTTCCTTGCCTTTGCT
>DUFR01000017.1 GCA_013331845.1 Candidatus Aenigmatarchaeota archaeon
TTGTCCCTTGTGAACTAATCCACCAGTTTTACACTCCATATTTATCACAACAATTATAGAAACATCAAGCCATTTAAAGTTTAGGTGGGACGTGACTTTGTTTAAATAATTAACTATAATTTCATTTAGGGCTTTGTAGAAAAGTTGATTATAAGTGAGACTCAATAAGGTCAAGATTGTGTGGTCTTGAGCCTTATCGGAAGTGAGTCTCATGAATAATAAGGAGACTAAGTTTAAGAAGTTTGTCAGAATTTCATACAACAAAGTTAAAGGATCGAAGATACCCAAATTCTCTCATAGGAATTCGCCAAAGAAGTTTACACAACATCAGCATATGGCAATATGTTTAATCAAAAAAAGACTCAAAAATATGCCTTACAGGGATCTTGTAGAAATTATGGCAGAAATGCCATTCATATGCGAAATTCTTGGATTAAGAGAAATTCCACAATACACGACTATACAGAAATTCTTTCAGAGATTTGATGAGAAAGAATTTCTGTTGCTGATAGAAATTTACACAACAAACATTGTAGCTATAGACGGCACAGGTTTTCATAGCTATTCCTCTAAACATTATGAGTTTGTTCTGCATAGGAAAAAACCCTATCAGAAATTAGCCATAGGGATAGATACAAGCAATCAGAAAATACAAAGTGTTTACACATGTCATGGATATAGTCATGACACCAACTCGTTTATTCCTTTACTCAAGCCTTTGTCTGCAAAAACTGTTGTAGCAGACAAAGGCTTTGATTCCAATAAGAACAGGAATTTTGCAAAGTCTATAAAGATAAAGCCAGTAATTCCATACAAGGAAATGAATGAATTACTGGCTTCGATGAACGAACACATCGACAAAGTCTATCACAGAAGAAGCCTCGTAGAAACCGTGTTCTCCGTGATAAAGAGAAAATTCGGAGATTACACATATTCGAGAAATTATGCAAATTTGAGAAAAGAAATGTTCCTTACTGCACTGACGTACAACATTTATGTAGAAACACGTTACTGCGCACTGAGGTTTTCTACAAAGCCGCAGATTGTATAATTATCATTTTTAAATACGCATCTTATAAGAAAATCTGTATGACAAACCAAGTTCACTGTGCGCATATTCTTGTGAAGACAGAACAGGAAGCAAAAGCTATCCTGGAAGATCTGGCAGACGGCGCTTCCTTCTCAAGCGTTGCCCAGCAAAAATCTATGTGTCCTTCGCGCAAAAATGGTGGCGATCTGGGAACATTTGGCAGGGGCCAGATGGTAAAGCCTTTCGAAAATGCCGCGTTTGAACTACAGAAGGGACAAACATCCGGACCTGTAAAAACAGAATTCGGCTGGCATATTATAAAGAGGCTGGAATAATGAAAAGAAAAATCGAAACACAGGACGCCCCAAAAGCTACAGGTCCTTTCTCTCAGGCGATTGTTGTAGACAATATGATATTTACTTCTGGCCAAATCTGCCTGACGCCTGAAGGAAAATTGCTTGAAGGCACTATTGAAGAACAGACCCATCAAATAATGAAGAACATGAAAGCGATTCTTGAAGCATCTGGTGTGTCATTTGAGAATGTTGTTAAAACTACAATCTACATTACTGATATGTCAATTTACGGAAAAGTCAATGAAGTTTATGGCAGTTATTTTTCAGCGCCCTATCCCGCAAGAGAAACTATTTGTGTCAAAGAATTACCTCTAGGTGCAAAAATAGAGATTAGCATGATTGCTGTTAAATAAAAGGGCAGCTAGCGGGATTTGAACCCGCCCTCGGGGCTTTCTGTAAGCTTTTCAAAAGTTTTCCACAGGCCCAGATGCTACCAAGTTTTGCCACCTTTTCTTTTGAAAAAGCGTCTACACCATAGCTGCCATCTTCTCAAAGACGCTACGCGTCAGTCTAACTATAGACAAGTAATATTTATTAAAGAAACTGTGGGCTACTCTTCCTGATAGCCCAGTAGTTTAATCTTGAGTGCTTTTTCCAGTTTTTTAGCAAGTTCGTCGGTAGGCCGCATGCCGCGCTCAACGCGATCCAATACCGTTGCCTTCTCATTTATCTTCTTTCCCAAGTCCTCTAGACTGAGCCCTGCTTTTGTGCGCGAATTCATTATGATTTTTGAGAAGCTGGAATTTATGGTATTGAAATCCATTCTGCTCTGGCGTTTATCGACTAGTTCTACGCTTATTGCAGCCCTTTTGCCTAGATTGGAGCATGTATCGCAAACAGATAATACAGTTCCCTCAATCTCTGCCTGAACCAGATGGGCATTACGACCGCACAATTCGCACTCCATATTTTCCTGATTGTTGGAAAGCTTATAAATTATAATAATAAGGATATCGGTATGAAGTACGTGCTGAACAACATAATATGCAATATCATTAGCTTCAGCACTATTCAGATTATTATTGCCTAAAATGGCGATGACTTGACCCTGCTTCTATTCCTTCAGATTTTTGGCAGGGGCAAACCTATGTTATGACATCGAAGAGAAAGTGTTAAACATGAACAAACATCAGGAAGAGGAAATAAAGCGCTTCTGGGAAAGTCATAATATTTATGAAAAAAGCAAAAGAAGCGGTAAGAAATTCTATTTTGTAGATGGACCGCCCTATGCAACCGGTTCAATTCACATGGGAACCGCCTGGAACAAGATACTCAAAGACGCATACATAAGATTTTGGCGAATGAACGGATTTAATGTGTGGGACCAGCCGGGCTATGATACTCATGGATTGCCTATAGAAAACAAGGTCGAGAAGGAGTCACAAATAAAATCCAAAAGTGACATAGAAAAGCTCGGCATAGAAAAATTCACACAAGAATGCCGGAAGTTCGCGACAAAGTACATAGACATAATGAACCAGCAGTTCATTGATCTAGGTGTGTGGATGGATTGGTCAAATCCCTACCTCACGTTGACAAATGATTACATAGAAGGTGCGTGGGCAACTTTCAAGATTGCTTTTGAAAAAGGTCTGCTCTATCAGGGACTTTACCCTGTTCATGTATGTCCACATTGCGTTGATCCCAATTCCACTATTTTGGTGGGAGGCGGAACAAGAAAAATTGGCGAGTTGAAAAACTGCTGGCAGCATAATAAAGTTCTTTCGATGGATACCAAATCTAGAGAACTTACTATAACAAAGCCTCTGGGATACATGGAGCATGAAGAAAACGCGTTTACCATACAGACAAAGACAGGTAAGAAATTGATAGCGTCGGCCGATCACCCATTCTGGACACCATTAGGTTGGACGTTCCTTTCTAGCCTTAAAGATGGAACAAAAGTGGCTGTATATAACAACGTAGAAAGCCGATTACCAATAATTACAGAAAAGGGTAACGCTCTAATTGGAGAAAAGGACATCATGATTACATTACAGAGAATGGAAACCATTGTGCAAAGAGACTTTCATAAATTTAATGATCTTACAAGTTATTCAAAAATAGAAATTAAAAAGTATGTAGCTGAGTTGAAGAAAGCTGGTTATTCGTACAATAAAATTATAAAAGAAATTCAAAATTCTTTCAAAATAAAGATCTCAAAATCTTGGGTGGCAAAAATTCAGAAAGTAGATACGTCTACACGCTATGACTCTATAATAAAAGATCTGGAGGAAAAAGAACTTATACCAGTTTTCAACAAATCTACCAAATCCTTCATTCTTGCAAGGATTGCCGGACATATTTTTGGCGATGGCTCTATTACTATAAAGAACTCTAAAAATAGGAAATTCCCGGTTCTAGACATATGCTTCTGTGGGAAGGAAGAAGACCTCAAAGATATTCAAAAAGACCTGGAAAACCTCGGATTTAATTACTCAGGTATTTCAACTGTACCTACAGAATCGACTATAAATGGAAGGGTAGTAAAAGGCTTCACAACTTCCATGAGATGTCATTCTTCGACTTTGTCCATCTTGCTTATTACGCTTGGCTGTCCTGTAGGGAAAAAAACAAAAACACAGACATCTGTGCCTGAATGGATAATGTCCAACAAAAAACTAACAAGAGAATTTTTGGCATCTTATTTCGGCAGCGAACTCCAGATAATAAGTCCTAGAAGATATGAAAAGGGGTTTGAATGTCTAAGGCTTTACACTACAAAAGACAGGAACCTAGAAGATAATGGTGTGGAGTTTGCAAAACAGGTTTGTGTACTTGTTAATAAATTTGGTGTATCTACGGGTGAGATAAAAATAGAAAGGAATATAGTTAATGAGGTAAAAAAATCGAAAATTACCATCAGCATCGACTGCAATGACGATAATATCATTAAATTTACTCGGTTTTTGGGCTACGAATACTGTAAATATAGAAAAATCAGGGCATCGCATGTCTTGGGATACCTTCTCTATAAAAAATCTCTAGAAAAAAGGTATGAAAAACTAAAAGATAAAATATTACTACTGAGAAACTCTAAGATTCCTTGCAGTAAAATTGCGATTAAACTTGGCGTGCCAGAACTTTATGTGCGGCATGTTGTTTATGGCAAGCCCAAATCTGTTCGTGCTGCTAAATATATAATTACATTCACTGACTGGTTAAGAGACGCCTCAAAAGACCTTAAAGATGGCCTAATTTGGGACGAAATAGAGAACGTGAGATATTTAGGAAAACGAAAAGTATGTGACATAGCTGTAGAAAATCATCATAATTTTATAACAAACGGCTTCTTGACGCATAATTGTGAGACTGCAGTGGCTTATAATGAGATAGAATATACAAATGTTGCAGATCCTTCTGTTTATGTGAAGTTTCCTGTCAAGGACCAGCCAAATACATTTCTGCTTATATGGACAACAACACCATGGACTCTTCCTTCCAATACAGGCATAATGGTAAAGCCTTCAGCAGATTATGTCAAGGTGAAAATTAGCGATGAAACTCTGATAATTGCAAAGGATCTTGTGGAAGATGTCATGAAAAGAGCCGGAATAACTGGCTATAAAATATCTGGCAGTATGAAAGGCAAAAAACTCGATGGTCTCGAATACGAACATCCTCTCAAGGACTTGTTCAAGTTTCAGGAACCGATAAAACACAAGGTTGTGCTTTCTGAGCAATTCGTAGAGATGGAGAGCGGCACAGGCCTGGTTCACACAGCCCCTGGGTTTGGCCAGGAGGACTACAAGGTTGGGATTGAAAATGGTCTTGCAATTGTGTCGCCAATAAAACTTAACGGAACTTTCAACGAAGAATGCGGGCCTTTTTCCGGGATTCATGTGAAAGTTGCAGACAGGCAGATAGCTGACATACTCAAAGAACGCAATTTGCTTCTGCACGAAGAGAAGGTTACTCATGAATATCCTCTTTGCTGGCGTTGCAGTTCGCCACTGCTGGAAATGTCTGTCAAACAATGGTTCTTCAAAGTGACGGCCATAAGGAAGGATCTCCTCAAGGAAAACAAAAAAGTTAACTGGTACCCGGATTGGGCTGGGCAGCGTTTCGAGAATTGGCTCAACAGTCTCGGCGACTGGCCGATTTCAAGGCAGCGTTACTGGGGAATACCATTGCCCATATGGATATGTGAGTGTGGAGAAGTCAGAGTAATAGGTTCTTCTGATGAGTTGCCAGTAAAGCCAAAAGATCTTCACAGGCCTTACATAGACCAGATAACGCTTCCGTGCAAATGCGGTTCGCAGATGAAACGCATACCTGATGTGCTAGATGTCTGGTTTGATTCCGGATTGGCAAGCTGGGCGCCGCTCGGCTATCCAAAAAACGATGAGCTCTTCAATAAAATGTGGCCGGCGGACCTTAACATAGAAGGACCTGACCAGATAAGAGGCTGGTGGAACTCGCAGCTTATAACAAGCGTGATAACGTTTGGCAAGGCTCCTTTCAAGAATATACTCTTCCATGGTTTTGTCTTGGATGCTCATGGCTCAAAGATGTCAAAGAGCAAGGGAAATGTAACAGCACCAGAAGAAGTCATAAGCAAATACGGAAGAGACACGCTTCGTCTATATCTCCTTTCTTCAGCGCCATGGGATGACTTTTATTTCAAGTGGACTGACGTCGACGGCGTATCAAAGACGTTTGTTGTGATGGAAAATAGCTATAACTACGTACACACATATGCTTCTACCGCTAAGAAAGTGAAGGCGCTGGAGCCAGAAGATATATGGATTCTTTCCAGACTGAATAATGTAATCAATGTTGCAACAAAAGAATTCAAGGAATATAACATTCACAAGGCAGCAAATGCAATAACAGACTTTATGGTTAACGACTTTTCCAGAGTTTACATAAAAATGATACGCGACCGTGCATGGCCTGGCTACACTGGCGACGATAAAAAAGCCGCGTTTTACACTCTTGACAGTGTGGTGCGAATAACTTCAAAACTTCTGGCTCCTCTATGTCCTTTTTTTGCAGAACATATGCATCTCGGCCTCAAGGAAAAGGAAGAGAGTGTACACATGTGTAAATGGCCAAAGGCCCAGATTAAGATGATAAATACCCAGATAGAAAAAGAGATGGAATTCGTCAAGGAAATTGTAGAGACTGTAAACTCTTTAAGAAAGGAGAATAATGTCAAGATAAGATGGCCCGTAGAAAGCGTTTACGTGGAAAGTGATGATGAAGTTGTCAAAAGTGCGCTCATAACATTTGAAAAAGTTTTGAAGAATATGTCCAATACTAAATACGTTTCAATGGGCATAACGGATGGCTACAAGAAAGGTTTCTCAAAGGGTAGTGTTTATGTCAGCAAAAAGGTTCTCATGGGTGAGGCTTTGCTAAGAGAATTCCTAAGGGAAGTACAAACTCAGAGAAAGAAGAATAACTTAAATGTTGGCGACCGCATAGTTCTCTATCTGGACAATGAAAACCTCAGAGAATATGAGGCGGAGATAAAAAATAAGGTGGGTGCGAAGGAAGTTTTCTTTGGCCCTGTTGAAAATGCCACCAGTTGTGTGCAACTCGAAGAGGAGAAAATCAACTTTAAAATAGAAACAATAACCCAAAAGATATGATATTATGAAAAGAGCTATAAGTTTCCTGGAAAAAATAAAGACTACGGACGAAATAGTTGTCATATTTAACAATGACGGTGATGGCATATCCTCCTGTGTTCTTCTTAACAAGTTTCTTGAAAAGACTGGGAGAAAAAAACCTTATATCATACCTCAGCCAATGCCCATGGACAAAAACATAATACAAAGAATACAAACGACTGTGCCTGACAAGTTAATATTCCTTGACATAGCAGCTGACCAGCAGCAGAATATACTGAAAAAACTGGGCTCCATCTGCGATATGATGATAGTTGATCACCACCAGGTTTTCAAGGACATGAACGGCAAGAATATTGTTCACTACAATCCAAGAATAGAAACCCATGGTGTTTATAGATCAACGTCCTATTGTGTCTACAAGATATGTTCCAAAATAATCGACATGAGCGACCTATTGTGGATTGCAGGTGTAGGCATGGTATCTGATTACAACCTTGATGACTCGAAGGATCTTGTAAAAGAACTGGAGAAAAATTATACTCTGGAGGAGCCGCTCTACGGAACCAAACTTGGCAGAATGGCTGACATGATAGCATCCACTCGCGCTACTAACACACTTTCCTGCGAACAAATGGTTGGCGTATTCGAAAATGCCACCTTCGAAGAATTTGAAAAAGCGAGGAACGCTGACAAGATGATAGAGTCACAAAAAATAATAGAGAATGAAATATCGGAAATCCTTGCGGACTACGAGCAAAAAATGGAGCGAGCAGGAAATATAATATTTTATAATATAAAATCAAAATTCAATCTGGGTTCTTCCATATCAACAAAAGTAAGCGAACATGTTCAAAAGAGTCTGGTTGTTATTTATGAACGGTCGGGCAACCGAATAAAAATATCTGCGCGCAACCAGGCTAAAAATATCAACGCTGGAAATGCCATGCAAAGAGCTGCAAAGGAAGTCGGAGGCAGTGGTGGCGGGCATGAAGCTGCTGCCGGAGCGACAATCCCTGCTGATGAATGGGATCATTTCAAGAGAATTCTGATAAAAATAGTTAATAAGTAATTAATCAAATCTTGCCAAAATAAGTGCGTGTTTTTCTTCGTGTGGTTCAAGATCGATCATCTGTATTACCGTTAGTCCTGCGTTTTCTATCTTTTTCTTCTCTTGTTCAAAAATCTCTTTTGGTTTCTTTGTCACATCAATGCTCTGTGACTTAATGGAAATGAGCAGATGTCCGCCTTTCTTAAGAAAAACTTTGCAATTTCTAATAGCAATCTGGGTTTCTTGGGGGTCGGCAACGTCACAAAAAACAACATCACAACTTTCAACCCATTTGTACTCTTCTGGTTTGCGGGCATCGGCTTTCATCGCTGCTATGTTTTTTCTTACATTTGACAAATCGATCAATGAACGCAGAACACGTTCAGCAAACTCGATTCCATAAATGAAGCCATCTTTTTCAACAATATCACTAACATGGGAGATTGTTGTTCCTGTTGATGCACCAAGGTAAAGAACTATGCTTCCAGACTTAATCGGCATTTCTTTTAATCCATTTGCTATTGCAGCGCCTAGTTTGCTCCTTGTCGGGTCCCATTCCCTTTTGTCGCCTAGAAGCTTCTCGCCGTATACAATTTTACCAGGGACAAGATTAGTTGTATAAATCTTGTTTCCATCTTTGAATATACCGGTAAATATCTGTTTCATGCGCCCACCTTTTTTATTTCTTCCATCATTTCTCTCTTGAGATTTTCAGCATCGTCTCTACCAGAATAAAAATCTATGCGTGCGGCCAGCATAAGTTTTGATGACAGGATACGTGCTATTTTCCCTTTATGTTCGTTGGGTGCTTTCTGAATTATGCTGCAATTGTAAAGTATACCATATTTAGGACTATTGCCTCGTTTGTTCATGTGCCGGAATAGGGCTTTTTCTGCCCCAAGAAGCTGTATGGTTGATGCTGGCATCCTTGCTAATCTTTCTAGAGATCCAGCAATAGCAACAAGGCGTGCGGCCAGCAATGGGTCGACCAAAGCAGAAACATTGGGTGCCACATCTCTCATAGCCGATGATAGGTACTTTTCCATGCCTTTCTTTTGTTTTTCCAAGAAATCTATAGTTTGTGCAAACTCTTTCAGCGACTTTTCATCATCTTCTGTGAGGTCAACGCCAGTGCTTGACTGGAAGCCTGGAATATTTTCACGGCGGCCGTACTTTGTAATTGTGTTTTCTATATTTACGTTTTTTATTTCCGGATAGTGAAGCGAGTACCATTCATAAAGACGTTCGGAAAAAACATTCACAGACCGCGCTAGGTCGTCTAGGGACCGCAC
>DUFR01000004.1 GCA_013331845.1 Candidatus Aenigmatarchaeota archaeon
TGTTTCTGGTAAATATTATTTCCTCTTGCTTTGCTCCTACGAATCTCGCCACCTTCTTTCTGGCAGTCTCATATTCTTCCGTGACTTTTTTTCCAAGACGGTGGGCACTACGCTCGCCGCAGGACGGGTAGTTGTAGTAATAATCATTCATGGCCTCTACAACAGGGCGCGGCTTGAGAGACATACAGGCGCTGTCAAGATAAACTATATTCTTTTCTAGAAGAGGAAAATCTTTTCTTATCTTGTCTGTATTCATTGAAACTCACGTTGTTTTTAAAAGAGAAAAGCACAAAAAATGAAAATGGTGCAGTTCACTTGGCCAATTCTGCTTTAACAGCGCTGTCGAACACCGAAAATGGCTGCGCACCGCTTATTAGTTTGCCGTTGACAAAGAACGCCGGCGTACCTGTTACTCCAGCAGCTTCACCTTCTTTCTTATTTGCCTGGACCTTGTCGTACATTGCGCCACTGTCAAGGCACAAGTTGAAGTCTGTTGTGTTTAATCCAATCTGGCTCGCGTAGTCCTTCAGCATTGGAACGTAAAGTGCGTCCTGGTTTTCAAACAGCTTGTCATGATATTCCCAGAAATTTCCCTGCTGGGCTGCGCATTCGCTCGCCTCTGCCGCTTTTTGCGCCTGGCTGTGGCTAGGGAGCGGGAAGTGCCTGTAAACCAGTTTCACATCATTCGGGTATGCAGCAAGTACCTGCTTTACCGTTGGCGCTGCTCTTCCGCAGAAAGGACACTGGAAGTCGCTGTACTCTATTATAGTGACCTTTGCGTTTACTGATCCTTTGACATTATCGCCCGTCTGCTTGACAACATAGCCTGTTTTGCCATTCAGAACAAAGAAACCCGCAACTAAAGCTACTATCACTACGGCTATCAGTACATATTTAGTTTTTGCGATCTATACCACCCCTGTCTGTATATCTGTTTATGATGCGAAGCTTTTTAATCTCAGCAACCACCGACCATTCCACCGCTGCTTCCATGGTGCGATTGCATCGATTGGTCTGTGCTTTGCTGTGCTGTTGCGCCGCCATGATGCGCAGCCATCATTTCTTCCACACTGTTAAATTCCTGCGCGCTGGCCATCATTCCTGTACCACTTTGCGCACTAGCAGCCATGCCGAAATCGCCAGCGAACCAGTTAATAAATCTATTTCTTTTCAGAACTAAAGCCAATTTGAATAAATTCTGTAAAGGTTTATTTATACTTAAGCATTACAAATAATGTAATGGTAATTGTGCTGGACAAGCATGCACTACTCCTAATCGCACTATTGGGAATAGCAGTTGCTGTGGGCATATTTTCAATTGCATCAACATTTTCGCTTCTATCGATGCAAGCTACTCGTGAAGTGAAGCAGTCTACGAGTAAAATGTCAGACATGACACTGATGCCTTTCGACGAAGAGCAGGCCAGGCAGATGATGGACCAGAACGGGGATGGCATGTGCGACTTCTGCGGAATGCCTGTTGCGATGTGCATAATCTCTGGCCAGATACAATGCAATATGGGACCAAACTCAACTATAGGAATATTGAACTCGCGGCACATACACGCGGACTGGAAGATCTACATTGATGGCGAGATGCTTGATGAACAATTTTTTATTCCAATAGCCAGAAGCTCTCAATTGACCAACAGCAGCATAACAAGCAGCTTTATCCATGTCGAAGCGAGCCCTGGAGAGAAGACGGGCGATGTGATTCATATGCATGCGACAGGTGTGACATTGTGGCTGTTTTTCAGGAGTGTTGAAATGAATTTCAATAGTAGCTGCTTGTCATTGAGAGACGGGCAAAAATTTTGCAACGGCGCAGGGAAAACATTAAAATTCTACGTCAACGGCGAGCCCAACGCTCAGTGGGGGAACTATGTCCTTAATGACGGAGACAGGATTTTGATATCGTATGGAAATGAAATCGGGCTGGGCCAGCAGCTTGGTTCAATAACAAATTTTTCTGGCAAACACTAGATAGGAAAATGTATGGTTAGAAAAATAAATTCTGAAATTAGGTGGTTAGATGGAAATATTCAAATGTGAAGGATGTGACAGGATTTTTAATTCTGCTGAAGGCCTTGACCAGCATAATAGGGACAAGCATGGTATTGGGTTGCAGTCAAAGCATGAATTGAGACAATTGAAAAGGCAGGAAATAGAAAAGCAAGAAAATCTGGACAGGAGTAGGGCAGCCAGGTCAAAGCTGGCCAAGCAGGGCGCATATATTGGAGTCCCGGTAATTATCATAGCCATCATATCAGCATTTTTCCTCTCGCAACCTCAGCCAACAAGCAAAACAACTGGCTATACTTCATTCGCTGATATCCCGGAAGGCCCGATACACTGGCATCCCGAGCTTGAAATTTCAATAAACGACCAGAATCAGGTCGTGCCTGCTAATTTGGGCCTTGTCGGCGCCCATCAGTCAATACACACACATGACAGCACAGGAACCCTTCATTATGAAAACAATAATCCAACGCCTGAAAATATGCCGCTTCGCTATTTTTTTGACAGTGTATGGAGAAAGCAATTCAATAGTACGTGTATTATGAACTACTGCAATGGAGATTCGGGAACTGTAAAAATGTTTGTTAACGGGAAGGAAAACTTTGGTTTCGACAATTATATTCCCAGGGACAAGGATAAGATACGAATAGAATTCGCTTAATAATGAAAAAGAAAACCCCGGGCAATAAAGGGAAATTGCTGGGATTCTTCAGCAGCCTTTCTGGCGGATTGAGCGTTCTTGGAAGCTGGCAGGTCTGTCACAGCCTTTGCCTGAGTTTCATAGCACTCCTGTCGGTTCTTGGCATAGCAATAGCAGGCATGCCCTTGTTATTTCTGAATCAATATGCGACATATTTCTGGTCAGCAGCCTTTCTATTATTAATGCCGATTCTCATTATGTACTGGAAAAACAGGAGATGCATGTCGGTTAAATTAATTTTGTTTAACATAGGTGTAGTGATTGCAAGCATACCTTTTGCACAAGCTCAGCCATATCAAATTATTTTCTTCGTTGTTGGCGGCGCTTTTGTTGCGTCCTCTGCCTGGATGTTTCTAAAATCAAGATTCGGATAAAGCCTTAACCCCAGTCAAGCTTTGCGCCTGTCTTGCCTTCCAGTTTCATTATGTAATTATAAGCGCTAAGGCCTGCCCTGGCGCCTTCACCCGCAGAAATTATCGTCTGCTTGTATGGCACATTTGTCAGGTCTCCTGCGGCAAATATGCCGGGATAATCAGTCTCTCCTGCGTTGTTGACAACTATCTCATTGGATTCGTTTATTGTAACGAACTCTTTTACAAAACCCGTGTCTATTATGTATCCGATCTCAACAAAAACGCCGTTCAGTTCTATCTCGCGTTTTTCTTTCGAGTTGACGTTTTCAACCACGAGGAATTTCACGAATTTGTCGCCCTTTATCTCGATAGGTATGCTGTTGAGGACAAATTCTATTTTCGGGTTTGCCTTTATCCTGTTTAGTGTTATTTCATCAGCGCGGAAAGCGTCGCGTCTGTGAATAAGATAGACCTTTGTTGCAAAGCTTGCAAGCAGCTCTGCTGCCTCCACTGCCGAATTCCCGCCACCAACAACTGCTACAACTTTATTTTTCATTATTGGTGCATCACAGGTCGCGCAGGTAGAAACACCACGGCCTATGAATTTGTCCTCGCCCGGTATGTCCAGGCTTCGCGGCACTTTTCCGTAGGCAAGAATAATCGCCTTGCTTTCGTATTTTTCCCCGTTCGTAAGATGAACAAGAAAGCCATGATCGGTTTTTTCGATTTTGTTAACCTTACCGTATACAAATTCTGCGCCGAAATGCTTTGCCTGTTCTTCAAATGTTTGCATAAGCTTGGGTCCGCTTGGATAGCCTGGTGCCTCGGTAAAGTATCCAGGATAGTTCTCTATGTGGTTTGTGAGAAGAGTCTGGCCGCCGACGTCTACGGTTATCACAAGGGTCTTGAGGTTTTTTCTGCAGGTGTATATGGCAGAAGTTAGGCCTGCAGCTGCCCCGCCAATTATTATTACATCGTATTGGTCTGTCATGATTATATAATAAAATCACAACTTATAAAAACAAACCCAATGCATAGAGAACAACGACCAGTACAAGCTGATGTGTCAGGTAAATAAGCAGCGAGTGTCTCCCAAGTATGCAAAAAAAGCGCGAACCGCGAGGCTGTGTCTTTATTTTGCTTTTGCCGTTTCCATATTTATTTTTACCCAAAGCCATTCCTATCAGAAAAATCCCGAACCATGGCAGCAGCGGAAAATAGTCCAGTGTATAGAAGCCGCTTGGCACAAGACCGAGCCACAAAAGCCAGCTAAACCCGAAGAAAAACTGATTGAGGTAGAAGCCGAATGCCATGATGATTAGCCCGATAATTGCGAGATGCTGCGGCTTTAATTTTATGAAAAGCAGACCTAGTATAATCGAAAGTCCTATCAGATGAAGTATGCCAAATAAAATTGTTCCGCTTGGCAGGCCCAGCCACGTAACAATTGTTATAATAATGCCAAAGCCAAAAATCTTCAAGCCTCGTCGGATGTGTTTGCTTGGCTTTTTGTTTCTTGAGTAACTTAGTGTTATTGAGAGTCCGGCTAGCAGAATAAAGGTGCCTGCCACAAGCCGCGGGAAAAGCCACCAGAAGAACCACCCTTCTGTTATCCTGTATATATGAAAATAATCCAGAGCAAAGGAGTAGTTGAACAAGACCATCAGTATAACTGCCAGCCCGCGGCCGGCGTCGATTTCCCAGAAACGTTTCATAATAATAATTGAACTTTATGTTATATATCTAAAACGAATTGGGTTGTTTCCAATAAAGGCATGCAAGACGAATAGAAGATTCGTCATCATTAGTTAAATGGAAACAACCAACGAATTGCATGGTTAGCGTTATTTACTTGAAGAATTAGAGCTATCCTTGGACCTTACTTATTTTTCTCTTTGCAGAATTAACATATTTTGAAGTGCGTTGCACTCTTATTGCAAACTCGTCCGCGTCGTTTTCTTCCCTGCTTGTGTCGTGATGGAACCTGGCCAGCAGGGAAAGCGGCGAAAGCACATTCATCAGGAATGAAGAGAATTTTAGCACCGAAGATTTCTGTTTTATGTGCGTGAGCTCATGCAACAGCACTGCTTGTATTTCTTTCTTGCTGAGTATGTCAAGCATGCCGACCGAGACAAATATGGCAGAACGGAAGCTTTTGAATGAGAAGGCGATGGGTTTTGCCTTGTCCACGATATAGATTTTCGGCATTCGTATATTAAGGAGAGAAGAATATTTTCTGACAAATGCCATTATTTCCTTGTTTCTTGTATGGCGCCTGCTTGAAAATGTATAGAAGGCCGGTATGACAGCAAAGCCCGCAATAGTTCCGAGCACAAGCGCCGTCGGCAGCGAATAACTCACTAGAGCAATTGTGTTGTTTTGGCACGACATGCACATGGCGCCGCAGGCAAAGTCTGTTGTAAAAAGCACGAATGGAAAGAACAGAAGTATGAGGTGACCGTATATTAGTCCGACCTTTGTTTTGGTCGAGAACTTGAAGTTCTTTATAGCAATCAGGAAAAACATAGCAACAGACAGGGAAAGGAAAGCCAGCGCTGCCTTGTCTATATCCACTACAAATCCCACAAAGCAACCCACAGTCATTCAAGACACCTTATTTTTTACCTCTCTTGGAAAAGCGCTCGTTGAAGTATGTGACAGCCACTGGCCCGAACTTGTCTATTAACCTGTTAACAGTTTTTTCGACAACCGTATGTTCAAAGTCCGATTTGCTGCAGCTCGAACAATAAATATAATGCTCACCACCCAGGCCGAATTCTATTTTGCGGACGACTATCTTCTTTTCATGGAGGCGGTCAAGTATTACAGCAACGCTTGTCAGTGCGACCTTTCTTTTTTTCTTGAGAATCTGATAAATATCCCTGACCCTCATACCACTGTCCTTTTTCCAAAGTATTCTGAGAACATCATTTTCCAGCGGGCTTAGAACAGCAACAGATTTTTCATTGAAGCGGATACAGTCAACCTTTACCATATTATCAATAGTAATTGCCTTTGCTTAAATAGTTTTACAAAAAATGTAACTATTAAAAAAGGAAAGCTATTTAAACAGGGCAGTGCATTATAAACCATTACAGACTTTGTAAATGTTTGGTGACTTCATGAAAATAAAATCAAACACCGTTTATGTTCTTCTTGCAGTATTCATAGTCATAACAGTTTTTAACAGCTACATGCTTTTCTCTCTTGGAACTACACAACATACATCAACCAGAAAGACAGTGAAGCTCACCGGCGATCCGGTCCAGGACGCTATAAATACAATCATACCAACAGGCGCAGCCGAGCCCTATGGCAGTGCCCTTGGGGTTAGTTTTGACGACCCGGTTGCAGGGCTTTCTGTCCTTGCAAATCTTCACAGGCAGATACCAACCGATTCGCTTTCTGCCGAGGAAAAGCAAAGATACATCAACATCGGAACCAAGATCTCGTGCGAATTCTGCTGCTCTGCCCCGGCTGTTGTCGACAGCAGTGGCCGCGACTTGTGCGGCTGCGCGCATGCACAGTCATTCATGGGGCTGTCGAAATACCTCATCCAGAACAATCCGGAGATGAGCGATGAAGACATATTGTGGGAGCTTACAAGATGGAAGTCGCTTTATTACCCGAGGAACATGGTGGAGAAGGCAGCGGCTGCGCTTGAGAACGGTCTTGAGCTGACGCCAGAAGTGCTAAATGACAGGGATTTGCTTAGCAAAATAAGTTCAGGAAACACAGCAGACATTGGCAGCCTGCCCCAGATGGTCGGCGGGTGCTAACGTAGGATATTAAAAGATAATTAAAATAGTTAGGAGTTGAGAGCATGAAAAAAGAAAAACTGCTGGTAGTGCTTTTGGTTGTGCTGGTAATAGCATCAGCTGTCCAGGCATTTCAGCTTGTAAGTCTTAGCAGCTCAGTAAGCAGCGGTTCTGTCACAAAAACATCTGCGGCAGCACCTTTAGCGTCAGGCAGTACTGCCCAGGTACCAAGCAATCTTCAAAATCTGCCGCAAATGGTAGGCGGCTGTTAGCGGCGATGTAAATGAGTAACAAAACATCAGGGGACACAATTTTGTTAGTTCTTTTTGCTATACTTATTGTTATATCTCTTGTCAACGTTGTTACTCTTACCAGTATTTCTCTCAATGTTCAGAAAGCATCTACAAAGCCCGCAATAGTGTACGCAAAGCTGGACCTGACAGAGATACAGGCGCCTGTTTGTGACAAATGTTACACCCTGGCCAGTACTATAGCGAACCTGAAGACCCAGAACGTAAATCTGACCGAATATGTTATTTATTCTTCTGCGACCGATGCCCAGTCACTGATAAGCAAATACGGAATAACCAAGCTTCCGGCACTGGTAATAATCGGTGAAATCAATAAAACATCTGCTTTGACAGGCTACTGGTCAAATATTGGTGTTGTGAAAAATGATGCGGTTATCATAGAAGCCCAGCCTCCATATTATTCTGTCAAAGACAGCATGGTTGTTGGGCTTGTCACGATTACACGCATTGTTGACTCTTCCTGCAAACTATGTACAGACCTGAGTTCCATTGTGAGAACATTTGAAAATGCCGGTATTGTTATAGCAAGCGATATTTCCGTGGAGTATAATTCCACTGATGGTAAAGCTCTCACGAGCACTTACGAGTTGAATGAGGTACCTGCTGTCATCGTTTCCAAGAACGTACTGGAGTATCCAGCCATGGTCAGCTTGTGGCCTCAGCTTAATGCAACTGAAAAGAATAACAACTATGCGCTGCACCTTACACGCCCGCCATACCGCGACCTTGCAACGAACAGGATAGTGGGACTGGTCGACATGATTTATATTAGTGATTCAACCTGCAGCGAATGCTATGACGTGATGGTGCACAAACAGATAGTTGGCGCCAGCTTTGGTGTTGCTTTGGTAAATGAAACATTGCTCGACATCAGTTCTGTTGAAGGAAAAGCGCTGGTAAGCAAGTACAAAATACAGGCTGTGCCCACGTTTGTAATGTCACCTGACGCGAAATACTATAACATCTTGATGCAGGTGTGGCCGAGCGTAGGCACCACAGAAGCTAATGGCTGGTATGTTTTCCGTAATATCACACAAATGCAGTCTAATTATAGAGACCTTGAAACAGGAAATGTAGTAACTTTCAATCAGACAGCGTAGTTGCTAGAAGTAAAGTGTTCTTGAGGGGTAATGATGACTAGAAATTATTTTATAATATGCATTCTGCTGGCACTGTCGCTTTTTTCACTTGTGACAGCCGCGCTTCCCACTAACCTTGAAAATCTCAAAAAAGCAGAAATAGACCAGGCCCAGCTCAGTTTGCGCAGCATATCATTCATAATAGCGTTCATCGCAGGCATATTGAGTCTTTTTTCGCCCTGCATACTGCCAACCATACCGGCCTTCTTTGCTTATACATTCAAGGAGAAGCGCTCCATAACAAAGATGACCGGAATATTCTTCCTGGGTTTTGCAATAATTTTTGTTATTCTTGGGATGATCGCATCTTCCATAGGAGCATCGCTCGCTTCATTCCCCAATGAATATTATTTTCTTCCTGTGATAGGAGGGCTTTTCCTCCTGCTAATGGGAATATTGGAAATTTTCGGCAAAGGATTCTCGTCTATATTAAAGATAAGAGCAAAGTCTCATGACCAGGCGGGCATATTTACCATGGGCGTTGCCTTTGCTGTCGGCTGGAGCGCGTGCCTGGGCCCGATTTTATTCGGCATATTGTCAATAGCTGCCGTGCTTGGTAACTATGTCTATGCGGCTTTCCTTATGTTGTTCTACTCGCTGGGAATTTTCGTACCGCTCTTCATACTGTCATTCTTTTATGACAAGTATAATTTTGGCAAGAGCAGAATCATCCGGGGTAAGAGTGTATCCATTGCCGGCAAAAAGTTTCATTCAACACACCTTATAGCAGGCGTTGTGATGATAGCAATGGGTTTGATATTTATCTTCTACGAGGGAACAGCTGTCGTTAATACTATGGATCTAACAGGCACCAAGCAGTTGTTTTACGACTGGCAGCGTGCGCTTTTTAACGTACAGTACGTGAATATAATAGGCTTTATAGTTTTAGCAGTATTTTTATTTTTGATCTGGAGATTTGTGAGGCGTTATCATGCCTAAGTGCGAAACATGTGGAAAAGAATTTAATACAGAAGACGGGCTTAACAGCCATCAGGCCGACAAGCATGGCATGAGCAGTCATGAAAAAAAGGAAGTGAAGAAGCAACAGGGCGAGCAGAAAAAGGAA
Source organism: Candidatus Aenigmatarchaeota archaeon (assembly GCA_013331845.1). Taxonomy (GTDB): domain Archaea; phylum Aenigmatarchaeota; class Aenigmatarchaeia; order GW2011-AR5; family GW2011-AR5; genus GW2011-AR5; species GW2011-AR5 sp10154u. The sequence continues at coordinate 9,347 of DUFR01000004.1, forward strand.
GAAGTGCATGGCAAGGCAAAGAGAAAGAAGATCAAAAGATACGCCCTGGTAGCAATCGTGATCATTGCCGTGGTTACTGGAGGATATTTTTTGCTAGGGTCAACTTCCAGTAATAATTTAGGGTCAGTAAATTTAGGG